>NZ_JBHXLV010000113.1:0-20874 GCF_042721685.1 Streptomyces sp. NPDC058459
GCTCGCTGACGACGCCACCGCCGTCGTCAGCGAACTCGTCACCAACGCGGTCGTCCACGCCGGAACGGCGGTCGAGATCGACTGGCGGCTGGAGGAGAGCGGCGCGTTCGTCGTGGAGGTCCACGACCAGCACCCCGCCCGCGCCCCGCGCGACCCCGACGGCGACACCTCGTACGACACCTCCGAGCACGGGCGCGGGCTGCGGCTGGTCGCCACCCTCGCGGAGTCCTGGGGCGTCACCTACCGCACCGGTCGCAAGACCGTCTGGGCCTGCCTCCCGCCCGGCGGCACCGAGGAACCCGACGGCCCCGCGCCCGCCCCCGCGCTGATCGCCGCCGAGGCCCTCGCCCCGCAGCCGCAGCGCGGCGCGGGCGACCGGGACTGGCTCGGCCGGGGCGCGCTCACCTTCCTCGCCGAAGCCTCCGACCTGCTCGCCGGACAGCTCGACGAGAACCTGGTCGCCGCCCTCACCGGCCAGCTGATCGTGCCCCGGCTCGCGGACTGGTGCGCGATCTGGCTGGAGGACGAGGCGACCGTACGCGGCGGCGCGGACGGCCCCGCCCGCGTCTGGCACGCCAGCGAGAGCCGTATCGAGGACCTCCAGCGGGCCCTGGAGAAGGAGCCGCCGCGCTCCGGCCACGGTGTGCGCTCCGGCCCCCAGCCCTACCCCTGGCCCGGCACCGCGCTCGGCCCCGAGGGCACCCACGGCACCGCCCTCTCCTACCGGCTGATCGCCGGCGGCCGCCCGCTGGGCACCCTGCTCATCGGCCGCTGCGGACTGCTCGGCTTCCCCGACGAGGTCACCGGCCTGGTCGAGGATCTCGGCCGCCGGGTCGCCCTCGCCATCGGCGCCGCCCGCCAGTACGCCCGCCAGGCCACCATCAGCGCCGTCCTCCAGCGCGGACTGCTGCCCGGCGCCGTCGCCGAGATCCCCGGCATGACCAGCGCCCTCGTCTACGAACCCCGCGACCAGGGCGGCCCCAGCGGCGACTTCTACGACCTCTTCCCCGCCGGACAGGGCCGCTGGTGCTTCGCCGTCGGAGACGTCCAGGGCAAGGGGCCCGAGGCCGCCGTCGTCATCGGGCTCGCCCGGCCCTGGCTGCGCCTGCTCGCCCGCGAGGGGTACGGCGTGGCGGACGTCCTCGACCGCCTGAACCAGCTCCTCCTGGACGACGCCACCGAGGCCGCCGACGCCGCCGCCCGCGCCCTGATCGCCGCCGGGGGCGGACCCTTCGCCCCCGGCGACGGCCCGCAGACCCGCTTCCTGTCCCTGCTCTACGGCGAGCTGACCCCCGTTGCGGGCGGCGTCCGCTGCACCCTCGCCTCCGCCGGGCACCCGCTGCCCCTGGTGCTGGGCCCCGGCGGCGAGGTGCGTACCGTCGCCCGCCCGCAGACCCTGCTCGGCGTGGTGGAGGACGAGACCTACACCAGCGACACCATCGAGCTGCTCCCCGGCGACAGCCTGCTGTGCGTCACCGACGGGGTCACCGAGCGCCGCTCAGGCACCGACCAGTTCGACGACGGCGACGGCCTCGCTCAGGCCCTCTCCGGCTGCGCGGGCCTGAGCGCCGAGCACATCGCGGACCGCATCCGCGACCTCGTCCACGGCTTCGGCGAGGACGAGCCCGAGGACGACCTCGCCCTGCTGGTGCTCCAGGCCCAGTGAACGGGGCCGCGCGCCCGGTGCGGGACAATGGAGGACATGCCTTCCGCACTCCCCGACGGCGAGTCCGTCCCCGACGACGGCGCGCTGCCCGCCGCCGCGCTCGCCGGTGCCGCCGACCGGCCCCTCGGGTTCTATCTGCACGTCCCGTACTGCGCGACCCGCTGCGGCTACTGCGACTTCAACACCTACACCGCCACCGAGCTGCGCGGCACGGGCGGTGTCCTCGCCTCGCGGGACAACTACGCGGACACCGTCGTGGAGGAGATCCGGCTCGCCCGCAAGGTGCTCGGCGACGACCCCCGCGAGGTCCGTACGGTCTTCGTCGGCGGCGGTACGCCCACCCTGCTGGCCGCCGGGGACCTGGTACGGATGCTGGGCGCGATCCGGGACGAGTTCGGCCTCGCCCCCGACGCCGAGATCACCACCGAGGCCAACCCGGACTCCGTCGACCCGGCCTACCTCGCCACCCTGCGCGAAGGCGGCTTCAACCGGCTCTCCTTCGGCATGCAGAGCGCCAAGCCGCACGTACTCCAGATCCTGGACCGCACCCACACCCCCGGCCGTCCCGAGGCATGCGTGGCCGAAGCCCGCGCGGCCGGGTTCGGCCACGTCAACCTCGATCTGATCTACGGCACCCCCGGCGAGTCCGACGACGACTGGCGCGCCTCCCTGGAGGCCGCCCTCGGCGCGGGCCCCGACCACATCAGCGCCTACGCCCTGATCGTCGAGGAGGGCACCCAGCTCGCCCGGCGCATCCGGCGCGGCGAGGTCCCGATGACCGACGACGACGTGCACGCCGACCGGTACCTCATCGCCGAGGAACTGCTCACCGCGGCCGGTATGCACTGGTACGAGGTCTCCAACTGGGCCACCACCGAGGCGGCCCGCTGCCTGCACAACGAGCTGTACTGGCGCGGCGCCGACTGGTGGGGCGCGGGCCCCGGCGCCCACAGCCACGTCGGCGGGGTGCGCTGGTGGAACGTCAAGCATCCCGGCGCCTACGCGGCCGCCCTCGCCGCCGGCCGCACCCCCGGCGCGGGCCGCGAACTCCTCTCCGAGGAGGACCGCAGGGTGGAGCGCATCCTCCTGGAACTCCGCCTCCGCGACGGCGTCCCGCTGACCCTGCTCAGGCCGGCCGGTCTGGCCGCCGCCGACCGCGCCCTGGCGGACGGCCTCCTGAACCCCGGGCCCTACGCCGAGGGCCGCGCCACCCTCACCCTGCGCGGACGGCTGCTGGCGGACGCGGTGGTGCGGGATCTGGTGGACTGATCACTCGCCGGGGTGAATGACTGCGGAACGCCGGTTTGGTCCATAACCTGGTTCGTAAGCTGCCGCTGACCATAAGCGGCGAATGTGGAGGCCACGGAGATGACCGCTGTGGACGAACGTGGAGTCGCGGAGTTCTTCGAGGGATTCGTCCCGCCCGACGGACTCAAGGTGGAGCTTCTGCGGGGGGAAATCGTGATGATGCCGAACCCGGATCTGGTGCACAACCTCATCGTGTTGCTCACGCAGAGGCAGATTCCGTTGCATCGCTGGTATCCCCTGCAGACGCAGGATGTCGACATCGTCGACGAAGCCAGTGAGCCCGTCCCGGATCTCGTGGTCGTGGCTCCTGAAGTCCTGCCCCCTTCAGGACGGCTCCTCCCGGCGAGCCTGGTCACCATGGTCGTCGAGGTGGTGTCCAAGACCAGCGTCGAGCGGGACTACAGCGTCAAGCGATCGATCTATGCCGCTGCCGGTATTCCGGTCTACCTGATCATCGACCCGATCATGGCGCAGTGTGTCCTGCTGGAGAAGCCCACGGGTGAAGGGGAGCGGGCCGACTACAAGAGGCAGAGCAAGCACCAATTCGGTGAGACGCTGACGCCCGAGGCGCTCGGCATCGAAATTGACACCAGCGGTTTCGGAACGCTCCCCGACGTCAAGCCTCGCCGCTTCCCGTTGCTGTGACGAAGTCGATCAGTTCCTCCACCCGCCCCAGCAGCTCCGGCTCCAGCTCCCGGTAGGACGTCACCTTTGCCAGGATCGCCTGCCACACCGCGCCGGTGTTCTCCGGCCAGCCCAGCGCCTTGCAGACGCCCTTCTTCCAGTCCTGGCCGTGGGGGACGCGGGGCCAGGCGGGGATGCCCAGAGCTGAGGGCTTCACCGCCTCCCAGATGTCGATGTACGGGTGGCCGACCACCAGGGCGTGCTCACTGGTGACCGACCGGGCGATGCGCCACTCCTTGGTGCCGGGCAGGAGATGGTCCACCAGGACGCCCAGGCGGGCGTCCGCGTCCGGGGCGAATTCGGCCACGATCGAGGGCAGGTCGTCCACGCCCTCCAGGTACTCCACGACGACGCCCTCGATGCGCAGGTCGTCGCCCCACACCTTCTCGACCAGCTCGGCGTCGTGCCTGCCCTCGACGTAGATCCGTCCCGCGCGTGCCACGCGTGCGCGGGCGCCGGGGACGGCGATCGAGCCGGAGGCGGTGCGCACGGGCCTCGCCGGGGCGGCGGCGGGCGGGCGGACCAGGGTGACCGGGCGGCCCTCCAGCAGGAAGCCGCCCGGCTCCAGCGGGAACACCCGGTGCTTGCCGAAGCGGTCCTCCAGCGTCACCGTGCCCGCCTCGCAGCGGATCACCGCCCCGCAGAACCCGGTACCGGGCTCCTCCACCACCAGCCCCGGCTCCGCCGCGACCTCGGGCACGGGCTTCGGCTTCTTCCAGGGGGCGGTCAGATCGGGGGAGTACTCGCGCATTCTGATGACCATAGGAGAAGCAGCCGCCCGGCACTCAGGACACGCCGAAACGCGCTGCCAGGGCGTCCCGCTGGCGCCGTACGAAGGCCGCGTCGACCACCGCTCCGTGACCGGGCACGTACAGCGCGTCCTCGCCGCCGAGGGCCAGCAGCCGGTCCAGCGCGGCCGGCCAGCGGGACGGCACCGCGTCCGGACCCGCCTGCGGTCCGCCGGACTCCTCGACCAGGTCGCCGCAGAAGACGACCTCGGGGGAGCCGGGCACCAGCACCGCGAGATCGTGGGCGGTGTGACCTGGGCCCACGTTGGCCAGCAGCGCCTGGCACCCGCCCCCGAGGTCGAGCGTCCACTCGCCGGAGACCGTGTGCGCGGGCGGGACCAGGGCGTGGACGGCGGCCTCCGCCTCCCCGGCCGGGACCCCGTGCTCGACCGCGTCCCGCCGCAGCGCATCCCGCTCGTGCCCGGACACCACGTCCAGCCCGACCGCGCCGTAGACCTCCGCGCCGGCGAACGCGGGAGAGCCAAGGACATGATCGAAATGAGGGTGGGTCAGCGCGAGATGGGTCACATCCCGCCCGGCCAGCGTCCGCACCGCCGACCGCAGCGCGGCCCCCTCGGCCAGGCTCGACCCCGCGTCCACCACCAGCGCCGTGCCCGCGCCCACCACCAGCCCCACCGTGCAGTCCCAGCCCGGCAGCCGGCACCGGCCCACCCCTTCGGCCAGGCGCTCCCACCCGAGGTCTTCCCAAGTCACGGTCATGCCCGCACGCTAGCCGGGGACAAGCCGGGCGGACCGCACCGACCTTGCCCGGTGAGCACCCCCCGGCCGTACACTGGCGGGGGGAGTCTGGCACTCGCACGCGCAGAGTGCCAGGTGGTACACCGTGAGGACCGTGGGCGACGTGATGGAGGTGCGCATGCTGAGCGAACGCAGGCTGCAGGTACTGCGCGCCATCGTGCAGGACTATGTCGGCACCGAGGAGCCCGTCGGCTCCAAGGCCCTCACCGAACGGCACAGCCTCGGCGTCTCCCCGGCCACCGTGCGCAACGACATGGCCGCGCTGGAGGAGGAGGGGTTCATCGCCCAGCCGCACACCAGCGCCGGGCGCATCCCCACCGACAAGGGCTACCGGCTCTTCGTCGACAAGCTCGCCGGTGTGAAGCCGATGACGGCGCCGGAGCGGCGCGCGATCCAGAACTTCCTGGAGGGCGCCGTCGACCTGGACGACGTCGTGGCCCGCACCGTCCGGCTGCTCGCGCAGCTGACCCGGCAGGTCGCCGTCGTGCAGTACCCCTCGCTGACCCGGTCCACGGTCCGCCATGTGGAACTGCTCTCACTCGCGCCCGCCCGCGTGATGCTCGTGCTGATCACGGACACCGGCCGGGTGGAGCAGCGGATGGTCGACTGCCCCGCGCCGTTCGGGGACGCGTCGCTCGCGGATCTGCGCGCGCGGCTCAACAGCAAGGTGGCCGGACGCCGCTTCAGCGACGTACCGCGACTGGTCGAGGACCTCCCCGATGCCTTCGAGGCGGAGGATCGCGGTACGGTTTCCACAGTGCTCTCCACCCTGCTGGAGACACTGGTCGAGGAGAACGAGGAACGGCTGATGATCGGCGGCACCGCCAATCTCACCCGTTTCGGACATGACTTCCCCCTGGTGATCCGGCCCGTGCTGGAGGCCCTGGAGGAACAGGTCGTGCTCCTCAAACTCCTCGGCGAAGCCAAGGATCCGGGCGTGACCGTGCGTATCGGGCACGAGAACGCCCACGAGGGACTCAACTCCACGTCCGTCGTGTCGGTCGGCTACGGTTCGGGCGGCGAGGCGGTTGCCAAGCTCGGCGTGGTCGGACCGACCCGCATGGACTATCCGGGAACGATGGGAGCGGTACGCGCAGTGGCACGGTACGTCGGACAGATCCTGGCGGAGTCGTAAGTGGCCACGGATTACTACGCCGTTCTCGGCGTGCGCCGCGACGCGTCGCAGGATGAGATCAAGAAGGCGTTCCGCAGGCTCGCGCGCGAGCTGCATCCGGACGTCAATCCCGATCCGAAGACCCAGGAGCGGTTCAAGGAGATCAACGCCGCCTACGAGGTGCTGTCGGACCCGCAGAAGAAGCAGGTCTACGACCTCGGCGGCGACCCCCTCTCGCAGGCCGGCGGCGCCGGTGGCGCGGGCGGCTTCGGGGCCGGCGGCTTCGGCAACTTCTCCGACATCATGGACGCGTTCTTCGGCACGGCGTCGCAGCGCGGACCGCGCTCGCGCACCCGGCGCGGCCAGGACGCGATGATCCGGATCGAGGTCGAGCTGGACGAGGCGGCCTTCGGCACGACCAAGGACATCCAGGTCGACACCGCGGTCGTCTGCAACACCTGCAGTGGCGAGGGCGCGGCCCCCGGCACCTCCGCGCAGACCTGTGACATGTGCCGCGGCCGCGGCGAGGTCTCGCAGGTCACCCGGTCCTTCCTGGGCCAGGTCATGACCTCGCGCCCCTGCCCGCAGTGCCAGGGCTTCGGCACCGTGGTCCCGACCCCGTGCCCCGAGTGCGCGGGCGACGGGCGGGTCCGCTCCCGGCGCACCCTGACCGTGAAGATCCCCGCCGGTGTCGACAACGGCACCCGCATCCAGCTCGCGGGCGAGGGCGAGGTCGGCCCCGGCGGCGGCCCCGCCGGCGACCTGTACGTGGAGATCCACGAACTGCCGCACTCCACCTTCCAGCGGCGCGGCGACGACCTGCACTGCACGGTCACCATCCCCATGACGGCCGCGGCCCTCGGCACCAAGGTGCCGCTGGAGACGCTGGACGGCATGGAGGAGGTCGACATCCGGCCCGGCACCCAGTCCGGCCAGTCGATCCCGCTGCACACCCGGGGCGTCACGCATCTGCGCGGCGGCGGCCGGGGTGACCTGATCGTGCATGTCGAGGTCACCACCCCGACGAAGCTCGACGCCGAGCAGGAGCGGGTGCTGCGGGAGCTGTCCAAGCTGCGCGGCGAGGAGCGGCCCACGGGGCAGTTCCAGCCCGGCCAGCAGGGACTGTTCTCCCGGCTGAAGGACGCGTTCAACGGACGCTGAGGTCGGGGGGCGTGCCGCGCCCCCCGATCCCGGCCGGCCCGATTCGGACTTGTCAGGCGGACATGACACCATGCGGGCATGTCCTCCGCGCTGGCCGATCTCGTCGTGCACCCGATCGTGCAGGCCCCCATGGCGGGCGGTGTCGCGGTGCCGGAACTGGCGGCCGCCGTCTCCGAGGCCGGAGGGCTCGGCTTCCTCGCCGCCGGCTACAAGACCGCCGACGGCATGTACCGGGAGATCAAGCGCCTGCGCGGGCTGACCAGCCGCCCCTTCGGCGTCAACGTCTTCCTGCCCCAGCCCGCCCACGCCGAGTCCGGCGCCGTCGACCTGTACGCGCAGCAACTGGCCGGTGAGGCCGCCTGGTACGAGACCGGGGCGGGCACCCCCGACGGCTGCCGCGACGACGGCTACGACGCCAAGCTCGCCGTCCTGCTGGACGATCCCGTCGCCGCCGTCTCCTTCCACTTCGGCGTGCCCGACCCGGAGGCGCTGGCCGCGCTGCGCCGGGCCGGGACGGTCACGCTGGTCACCGCCACCACCGTCGAGGAGGCCCGTGCGGCGGAGCGGGCCGGCGCGGACGCGGTGATCGCGCAGGGCATCGAGGCGGGCGGCCACCAGGGCACCCACCGCGACCTCGCGGAGAACGACGGCACCGGGCTCGGCCTGCTTGCTCTGCTCACCCAGGTCGCGCAGGCCGTCGAGATCCCGGTGGTGGCCGCCGGAGGCATCATGCGGGGCGCCCAGATCGCCGCCGTGCTCGCCGCCGGCGCGACCGCCGCCCAGCTCGGCACCGCGTTCCTCGCCACCCCCGAGTCCGGCGCCCCCGAGATCCACAAGCGGGCGCTGACCGACCCGGTGTTCCCGCGCACCGAGCTGACCCGCGCCTTCTCCGGACGCCCGGCGCGGGCCCTGACCAACCGCTTCCTGCGCGAGCACGGACCCTACGCCCCGGCCGCCTACCCCGATGTGCACCAGCTGACCGCGCCGCTGCGCAAGGCCGCCACCGCCGCCGGGGACGCCCAGGGCATGTCGCTGTGGGCGGGCCAGGGCCACCGGCTGGCCCGCCCGCTGCCCGCGGCCGAACTCGTCCGCACCCTCGCCGCCGAACTCAACCTCGTACGCGGTGAGTCCGGGCGCCGGCACAGACCCGGCCGAACCCAAGGAGGGGACGCGCGATGACCGCGCCCGTCTTCGTCGTCGAGCACTTCCGCACAGACGGCACCCGGTACGTACTCGACGGTGCCGAGGGGCGGCACGCCGTCTCCGTGAAGCGGCTGGAGCCCGGCGAGGAGGTCGTCCTGACCGACGGCGCCGGGCGCCACGCGGTGGGCGAGGTCACCGGCACCGAGGGCAAGGACCGGCTGATCGTCGCACTCGGCGAGGTCCGTGAGGAGCCCGAGCCCCGGCCGCGTATCACCGTCGTCCAGGCGCTGCCCAAGGGCGACCGGGGCGAACTCGCCGTGGAGACCATGACCGAGACCGGGGTCGACCGGATCGTGCCCTGGCAGGCGTCCCGCTGCATCACCCGGTGGAAGGGCGAGCGGGGACTGAAGGCGCTCGGCAAGTGGCGCTCCACCGCCCGCGAGGCGGGCAAGCAGTCCCGCCGGGTCCGCTTCCCCGAGGTCGCTTACCCGGCGACGACCAAGGAGGTGGCGGCACTTCTCGCGCGGGCCGACTTCGCCGCCGTGCTGCACTCCGACTTCGGGCACGAGAGCGCCCCGCTCGCCACCGCCGAACTCCCCGCCGAGGGCGAGATCGTGCTCGTCGTCGGCCCCGAAGGAGGCGTCGCCCGGGACGAGCTTGCCCTCTTCGAGGAGGCGGGCGCCCGCGCCTGCGTGCTCGGACCGTCCGTGCTGCGCACCTCCACCGCCGGGACCGCCGCGACGGCCCTCCTGCTGGGCCGCACCGGCCGGTGGTCCTGATGGAACTCGCCCAGGTCCGGCTGCTCGTCACGGACTTCCCCGCCTGCTACCGCTTCTACGCCGAAGTCCTCGGCCTGCGCCCCCAGTCGGGCGCTGCCGAGGGCCCGTACGAGAAGTTCAGCCCGCACGCCGGGTCCGCCGGGATCGCCCTGCAGGACCGGGCGTCGATGGCCGAGGTGCTCGCCGAACTGGGGGAGACCGCCACCGGCCACCGCTCACTGGTCGTGCTCCGGGTGGACGATCTCGACTCCTACTGCGCCGACATCACCGCCCGGGGTGCCGAACTGGCCCACGGCCCGGCTCCGTTCACCGACCGGATGCGGGTGGCTCATCTCCGGGACCCGGAGGGGAACCTGGTGGAGTTGCAGGAGTGGCTGCTGCTGCGCGGCTGACGGCCGGCAGCGGCTCCCCTCCGTTCACCTCGCCGGCCGCCACCCCGCGTCGGCGCGTACGGCGGTGCCGTCCCGGTGCCGGGTCAGCACCTCCCGGTGCCGACCGCCGCCGGTGCCGGACCGACCAGCGGTACGCGGTGCCGTCCGGCAGGGTCAGGTGCGTGAGTCGGCGTTCGTCGTCGCGCACGGGGGCAGCGTAGCGAGGACCGCACGTTCGGGTGACTGGCTTCATGCGGCCTTCCCCCCGGGGGGAGTCGGTGGGACGCTGGGTCGTATGGGGGCATCGAGGTGGATTCGCCGTGGTCCGCGTCCCGTGCGGCTGCTGGCCGTGACCGGGCTCGCCGTGCTGGCCGCCGGGACCGTGACGGCCTGTCAGCCGGGGGAGCTGGGGGCGGCCTCGGTCGCGTACACCACCGACTCGACCGCCACCGACGCGCTGAAGAGGCGTGATGTGAACGTGAGTTGGCTGACCTGTACGGGGCGGCAGGGTGGCGGGCAGGCGAGTGGGTCGCCCAGCGGCTCCACCGTCGTCACCGTCGACTGCCAGGGCCGCACCAAGGACGGGCGGGACATAGCCGTCACCGGCAGGGTGACCCGGGCGGTGAACGGCGCCTGTGTGCGCGGGAATCTCACCGCCGAGGTCGGCGGACGCCGGGTGTTCCGGGTCAGCGGACTCGGCGACTGCGACGCCGCCCCCGCCTACACCCCGCCCGCCACCTACCGCCCGCCCGGACAGCCCCGGCCCACGGTGACCGTCACCGTCACCCGCACCCTGTGGTGCGAGAACGACCCCGCGTGCCGGCCCGTCGAGGGCAAGTAGCTCAGGAGTGATCCATACCGGGTCCCCGGCGATCAACGCCGCCCCCTCGCCGGCGAGGAGCCGCTGCGGCACCACGCCTGGGCTGCCGACCGCCGCCCCCACGCCCACGAACGCTCCGGCGCGCCCCCAGGACCGGGCGAGGTCGGAGGACCGTCAACTGGACGAACCACGCCGCCCCCGCGCCCGAACCACTAGGATGCCGAAGGCAAAGATCATCGGCGAAAGCGAGCGCGGCGAATGGCCGGCGAACCTCAGGACGACTGCATCTTCTGCGGCATCATCGCGGGCAAGATCCCCGCAGACGTGGTCCGCGAGACGGACACCACACTCGCCTTCCGGGACATAAACCCCCAGGCCCCCACCCACATCCTGGTGATCCCCAAGGCCCACTACGAGAACGCCGCGGAACTCGCCGCGGAAGCCCCGCAGCTCGCCGCGGACGTGCTCGCGGAGACCCGTGGAGTCGCCGAAGGCGAATCGCTGGAGAGCTACCGCACCGTCTTCAACACCGGCGGCGGCGCCGGTCAGACCGTCTGGCACGCCCACGCGCACGTCCTCGGCGGCCGCGGCCTGCGATGGCCCCCCGGATAACCCGTCATGTCCGCACGTGAACTGGTGGTCCTCGGCACCGCCAGCCAGGTCCCGACCCGCCACCGCAACCACAACGGCTACCTGCTGCGCTGGGACGGCGAGGGCATCCTCTTCGATCCCGGCGAGGGCACCCAGCGGCAGCTGCTGCGCGCCGGGGCCGCCGCGCACGACCTGAACCGGATCTGCGTCACCCACTTCCACGGCGACCACAGCCTGGGCCTGGCCGGGGTGATCCAGCGGATCAACCTGGACCGGGTGCCGCACGAGATCACCGCGCACTACCCGCGCTCCGGGCAGCGCTTCTTCGACCGGCTGCGGTACTCCACCGCCTACCGGGAGACGGTCGACCTCACCGAGGCACCCGTCGACACGGACGGCCCCCTCGCCACCACCCCCTCCTACACCCTGGAGGCCCACCGGCTGTCCCACCCGGTGGAGTCCTACGGCTACCGGCTGACCGAGCCCGACCGGCGGCGCATGCTGCCCGACCGGCTCGCCGCGCACGGCATCTCAGGCCCCGACGTGGGCCGCATCCAGCGCGAGGGCTCGCTCGGCGGGGTCGCGCTGGAGGAGGTCAGCGAGACACGGCGCGGGCAGCGGTTCGCGTTCGTCATGGACACCCGGCTGTGCGAGGGCGTGCGCACCCTCGCCGACGGCTGCGACCTGCTCGTCATCGAGTCCACCTTCCTGGACGAGGACGTGACCCTCGCCGAGGACCACGGCCATCTGACGGCCGGCCAGGCCGCGACCGTGGCCCGGGACGCCGGGGTGCGGCACCTCGTCCTCACCCACTTCAGCCAGCGCTACTCCGATGCCGCCGAGTTCGGGCGGCAGGCCCGCGCGGCCGGGTTCGAGGGCGAGCTGACCGTGGCCCGCGACCTGGACCGCGTGCCGCTCCCCAAGCGCGGCTGAGCGTCCGGACGCGGGCGTACGATGCTTCGATGCCCCTCCCCAAAGCTGAACTGCACCTGCATATCGAAGGCACACTGGAGCCTGAGCTTGCGTTCCGACTGGCCGAGCGCAATGGCGTCGAGCTTCCCCACGCCGACACCGAGGCCCTGCGCGAGGCGTACCGGTTCGAGGACCTCCAGTCCTTCCTGAACCTGTACTACGAGCTGATGGCCGTCCTGCACACCGAGCGGGACTTCGAGGAGCTGGCCGACGCCTATCTCGCCCGCGCCGCCGCGCAGGGTGTGCGGCACGCGGAGATCTTCTTCGACCCGCAGGCCCACCTCGCGCGCGGGCTGGAGATGGGCACCGTGATCGAGGGGCTGTGGCGGGCGCTGGGCCGCAGCGAGGAGACCCACGGCATCTCCACCAGGCTGATCATGTGCTTCCTGCGGGACGAGTCCGCCGAGTCGGCGCTCGCCACGCTGGACGCGGCGAAGCCGTACCTGGACCGCCTCACCGGTGTCGGTCTGGACTCCGCCGAGGTGGGCAACCCGCCGGAGAAGTTCCGCGAGGTCTACGACGCCGCCGCCGTGCTCGGGCTGCGGCGCGTGGCGCACGCCGGTGAGGAGGGGCCGCCGGAGTACGTCGTCCAGGCCCTCGACCTGCTCGGGGTGGAGCGGGTCGACCACGGGCTGCGGTCCATGGAGGACCCGGCACTGGTCGAGCGGCTGGTCCGGGAGCGCATCCCGCTGACCCTGTGCCCGCTGTCCAACGTCCGCCTGCGCGCGGTCGGCACGCTGGCCGACCACCCGCTCCCGGCGATGCTCGACGCGGGGCTGATGTGCACGGTGAACTCCGACGACCCCGCCTACTTCGGCGGCTACCTGGGCGACAACTTCCACGCCGTCCGCGACACCCTCGGTCTCTCCACGGACCGGATGCGCGAACTGGCCCGCAACTCCTTCCTCGCCTCCTTCCTGGAGGACGACGAGCCCCGCCGGGCGCGGTACCTGGCGGAGGTCGAGGCGTACGAGTTCCCCGGCCGGAAGGCGTAGTCAGACGGGGACGGTCGCGGTGGGGGTGTCCGTGAGGGGGCTGATCCGCACCACCGGGATGCCCTTGGCGGACAGATCCCGGACGGTGACACCCCCGACCGCGACCGGCCGCTCCCTGAAGGCCACATCCCTGGCGGCCACGTCCGTGCTGACCGGGTCCGTGACGACCGGGTCCGGCACGGGGGCCGACCTGAGCGGGATCTCCACGACCTGCGGGCGGCGGGGTGCCGTCCTGAGGGCGACGGCGGACATCGGGACCGCCGCCAGCAGCAGGAGCGCCGCCAGGATCTCGCCCGTCGCCGGGAAGCCCGCACGGGCGGAGAGCAGGCTGCCGGTCAGCGGACCGGCCGCCGTGCCCAGCGAAGCGGCGGAGCCGACCAGCACCGCCCAGCGGCCGCGCGGGTCCAGGGCGGCGGCCAGGCTGATGACGTAGGACAGCACCACCGGGTAGCAGAGGTTCCACGCGATCTCGCCCAGCGCGAAGGACGGCAGATCGGTGGCCGAGGCGCTGACCGCGACGCAGCCCGCGATGAACGCCGTACCCAGCCCGATCGGCAGCGCGCGCCCGAGGCGCCGGCCGAGCACGCCCGCGCCGGCCACGCCCACCAGCCCCGCGCCCAGCGCGACCGCGAACACCACGCCGACCGTGATCTCCGTGAGGTGCGCCTGCCCGAGACCGATGCGCCCGCTGACGCCCCACAGCGCGTTCTGCGCCAGTGACCAGCAGGGCATCGCGGCGGCCAGCAGCAGCCCGGACCGGCGGTGGGGGAGCGGCCGGCGTGTGACGGCGGAACCGGCCGCCGGAGCGGTACGGGCGGGCAGGCACCCGGTGAACGGCCAGACCGCGAGCGCGGTCAGCGCGACCGCGCCGAGCGGCAGACCGTGGCCGGGGCCCAGACGCGGGATCGTCAGATAGAGGGCGCCCGCCAGAGCGGAGACCGCGAGCAGCCCCGACGTGGTGGCCCGGTGCGGATCGCGCCGCGCGGCGATACCGGCGGCGGCGACCGCCGTCATCGTCCCGGAGCCGAAGCCCCCGGCCACCATGCCCAGCACCACGGCGGGGACGGAGTCGGTGAGGGCGGCCGAGCCGTAGCCGAGCACGGCCAGGGTGAGCCCCAGCCGGGCGAGCGCGCGGGCGCCGAACCGGTCCACGCGAGCGGCCGGCGTGAACCCGGCCGACGCCGAACTCAGCAGCAGGGCGCTGCCGATGGCACCGGCCTGGGTGGCGGACAGCGGCAGCGCGCCGTCGAGACGGCCGACCGTGGTCGGCAGGAGGTACGAGGCGAGGTACCCGGCCGTGAAGAGGGCGACGAGGGGCCGGGGGATGGAGCGGGGGGCGACCACGGGCGTTCCCAGGGCAGGCGTGAGCGACAGCTCGACGAGGGGTGAAGACGAGGGGTGAGGACGAGGGGTGAAGGAGAGGGAAGGGCGACGGCCGTCTGTTCGACTGGAGCGCGCGGGCAAGCTGTGTCAGCGCGCGGTTTCGAGGAGAAGTCCGGCCGATGTGAGTCAGATCACTATCACGCCTGGGCCGCACCGCTGCGGGTCGGCGCAGTGGATTTCGTTCTCGAACGCCCGGACGTTGATCGCACAGAACTCCGGCATACGCTATGGTTGCTCACGTCGCGGTCGCCGGAACTCCCGGTGGCGGACAGTGCGTTGGTGGTCCAAGGAAAGACGCCCCGCTTCCTGCGGGGAAATGCAGGTGCAAGGCCTGCCCGGCGCTCCGAACAGAGCCCCATCCCGCTTCGGTCGGGGTGGGGCTCTTCACTGCGCGCCCCCGCTCCGCGCCGCCCCGCTTCCGTACGCGCCCCGCCGCTCCCGCCTTCCGCACAAACCGCGCCCCCCGCCTGCGGGCACGCCTCCCCTCGTGGATCACCGCGTTCACCGGGTTCCTCTCCTCCCGCGGTCCGCCGTTCCCCAGCCGGGAGCCCGCCGGTGACTCCGCACCCCCGCGAGCCCCCCGCAACCATCCAGTTCCGGCCGCCTGACCCTCGGTCACCCGGCGGGGCGTGGTGCACACTGGCCAGATCCGTACCACGTCAGGGAGCCCGTACTGATGCCGTCCCATGCGATCGCCGGAGAGGAAGCCGGAGGAGAACCGGAGCACCTCACCCAGACGGCGCGCCACCAGGCCCAGATCGACCCGCTGGCCGCCCTGCGCGCCCCTGGCGACCCGCCCTGGGACGTCTACCTCACCGGCACCGTCTTCCTGGACATCGTCTTCACCGGCCTGGACACCGCCCCCGTACGCGGCACCGAGTCGTGGGCACGCGGGATGGGCTCCAGCCCCGGCGGCGTCGCCAACATGGCCGCCGCCCTCGCCCGCCTCGGCCTGCGCACCTCCCTCGCGGCTGCCTTCGGGGACGACCACTACGGGGAGTACTGCTGGGACGCGCTCGCCCGGGGCGAGGGCATCGACCTCACCCCCTCCCGCACGGTGCCCGGCTGGCACTCACCGGTCACCGTCTCCATGGCGTACGAGGGTGAGCGCACGATGATCTCCCACGGCCACGAGCCGCCGCCCGAGGAGACCGCGCCGGACTGCCCGCCCCCGGCCCGCGCCGCCGTCGCCTCCCTCACCCCCGGCCGCCGGGCCCCCTGGATCGCGCAGGCCGCCCGCGAGGGCACCCGGATCTTCGCCGACGTCGGCTGGGACGACACCGGTGCCTGGGATCTCGCGGGGCTCGCCGACCTGGAGTACTGCGAGGCGTTCCTGCCCAACGCGGAGGAGGCGATGCGGTACACCGGCGCCACCTGCCCCAAGGCGGCCGCGCACGCCCTCACCGAACTCGTACCGGTCGCCGTCGTCACCCTCGGCGCGGAGGGTGCCTACGCGGTGGACCGGCGCACCGGCGAGACCGCCGAGGTGCCCGCCATCGCGGTGGAGGCCCTCGATCCCACCGGCGCGGGGGACGTCTTCGTGGCCGGTTTCGTCACCGGCACCCTCGCCGGCTGGCCCCTCGCCGACCGACTCGCCCTCGCCGGCCTCACCGCCGCCCTCTCCGTCCAGGAGTTCGGCGGCTCCCTCTCCGCCCCCGGCTGGTCCGAGGTCGGCGCCTGGTGGCGGCGCGTCCAGTCCCTGGAGACCCAGAACCCCGCGGCCCTGCGCCGCTACGCCTTCCTGGACCCCCTGGTCCCCGCCCACCTCGACCGCCCCTGGCCCCTACGCCGAGCGGTCCCCACCATCGGCTTCGGCCGCACCACATGAACCCCCCCCCACCAAACCCACCCCCCCGCCACCAGAAGCCACCCGGACGAACCCCGCCCCCCCCGATCCCGCACCCACCCCCGGGCAACCCCCCCGCTCCCCGCCAAGGCGGCGCAGCCACCCGCACGGGCGAAAACCGCTGCCGCGTTGACGGCCCCCCGGCGTACTCTGGACGTGCGAGGCCGCCATAAGGGGGGCGGCCGTGACGAGGAGGACACGCAGGCCATCAGCGCCGGCCCATGACTCAGACACCGACAGCTCACACCTCCGCACAGGACCAGGCGAGAGCACGGATCAGCGTTCCCGCACAGCACCCGATGGTGACCGTGCTGGGCTCCGGCGACTCCCTCCTGCGCGTGATCGAGAAGGCTTTCCCGGCGGCCGACATCCATGTCCGGGGCAACGAGATCAGCGCGGTCGGCGACCCGGCGGAAGTCGCCCTGGTCCAGCGCGTGTTCGACGAGATGATGCTGGTGCTCCGCACCGGGCAGCCGATGACGGAGGACGCTGTGGAACGCTCGATCGCCATGCTCAAGGCGAGCCAGGAGGGTACGAGCGACGGCCCCGAGACCCCGGCCGAGGTGCTGACGCAGAACATCCTGTCCTCGCGCGGCCGCACGATCCGCCCGAAGACCCTGAACCAGAAGCGCTACGTCGACGCCATCGACAAGCACACCATCGTCTTCGGCATCGGCCCCGCCGGAACCGGCAAGACCTACCTGGCCATGGCGAAGGCCGTACAGGCGCTCCAGTCCAAGCAGGTCAACCGCATCATCCTCACCCGCCCCGCGGTCGAGGCCGGAGAACGCCTCGGCTTCCTCCCCGGCACCCTGTACGAGAAGATCGACCCGTACCTGCGCCCGCTCTACGACGCCCTCCACGACATGCTCGACCCCGACTCCATCCCCCGCCTGATGGCAGCGGGCACGATCGAGGTCGCCCCGCTGGCATACATGCGTGGACGTACGCTCAATGACGCCTTCATCATCCTGGACGAGGCTCAGAACACCAGTCCCGAGCAGATGAAGATGTTCCTGACCCGGCTCGGCTTCGAATCGAAGATCGTCATCACCGGTGACGTGACCCAGGTCGACCTGCCCGGCGGTACCAAGAGCGGGCTGCGGCAGGTGCAGGAGATCCTGGAGGGCGTCGAGGACGTCCACTTCTCCCGGCTGACGTCGCAGGACGTCGTCCGGCACAAGCTGGTGGGCCGTATCGTCGACGCGTACGAGAAGTACGACAGCCACCAGGGCACGGGCAGACCCGACGCCAAGGGCTCCAAGGGGAAGTAGACCAGCACGACCATGTCGATCGACGTCAACAACGAGTCCGGCACCGAGGTGGACGAGCAGGCGGTGCTCGACATCGCCCGCTACGCGCTCGCCCGGATGCGCATCCACCCGCTCTCCGAACTGTCGGTGATCGTCGTGGACGCCGACGCGATGGAGCAGCTGCACATCCAGTGGATGGACCTGCCCGGTCCCACGGACGTGATGTCGTTCCCGATGGACGAGCTGCGTCCGCCGGGCAAGGACGACGAGGAGCCCCCGCCGGGTCTCCTCGGCGACATCGTCCTGTGCCCGGAGGTCGCCGCCCAGCAGGGCAAGGACGCGCCGACCCAGCACTCCATGGACGAGGAACTGCAACTGCTCACCGTCCACGGCGTGCTGCACCTCCTCGGCTACGACCACGAGGAGCCGGACGAGAAGGCCGAGATGTTCGGCCTCCAGGCCGCCATCGTCGACGGCTGGCGGACCGAGCGCGGGCTGACCGGGCCGTCGCCCGCGCCCACCGTCTCGTAGGGCGGCCGGTAACCGAATGAGTCCGCAGATCGTGACCGGCGCGGTCGCGCTGATCGTCGTCGCCTGGCTCGCCGCCTGCGCCGAGGCGGGCATCGCCCGCGTCTCCAGCTTCCGCGCCGAGGAGGCCGTCAAGTCCGGCCGGCGCGGCAGCGGCAAGCTGGCGCAGATCGCCGCCGACCCCACCCGCTATCTCAACGTGGCGCTGCTGCTGCGCGTCGCCTGCGAGATGGCCGCCGCCGCCCTCGTCACCTACGGCTGCCTCCGCGCGTTCGACGCCACCTGGCAGGCCCTGCTGGTCGCCATCGCCGTGATGGTCCTGGTGTCGTACGTCGCCGTCGGTGTCTCGCCGCGCACCATCGGCCGTCAGCACCCGCTGAGCACGGCAACCGCGGCCGCCTACGTACTGCTGCCGCTGGCCCGCGTCATGGGCCCGGTGCCCTCGCTGCTGATCCTCATCGGCAACGCGCTCACCCCCGGCAAGGGCTTCCGGCGCGGCCCGTTCGCCTCCGAGGCGGAGCTGCGCGCGATGGTCGACCTCGCCGAGCAGGAGTCGCTGATCGCCGACGAGGAGCGCCGCATGGTGCACTCCGTCTTCGAGCTGGGCGACACCCTGGTCCGCGAGGTGATGGTGCCGCGCACGGACCTCGTCGTCATCGAGCGGTACAAGACCATCCGGCAGGCCCTCACCCTCGCCCTGCGCTCCGGGTTCTCCCGTATCCCGGTCACCGGGGAGAGCGAGGACGACATCGTCGGCATCGTGTATCTGAAGGACCTGGTCCGCAAGACGCACATCAACCGGGACGCCGAGAACGACCTGGTCTCCACCGCGATGCGCCCCGCCGTGTTCGTCCCCGACACCAAGAACGCGGGCGACCTGCTGCGCGAGATGCAGAAGGAACGCAACCACGTCGCCGTCGGCATCGACGAGTACGGCGGCACCGCCGGCATCGTCACCATCGAGGACATCCTGGAGGAGATCGTCGGCGAGATCACCGACGAGTACGACCGGGAACTCCCGCCCGTGGAGGATCTCGGCGAGGGCCGCCACCGCGTCACCGCCCGCCTGGACATCACCGACCTCGGCGAGCTGTACGGGCTGGAGGAGTACGACGACGAGGACGTGGAGACCGTGGGCGGACTGCTCGCCAAGGCGCTGGGCCGCGTGCCCATCGCCGGTGCGAGCGCCGAGGTCGAACTGCCCGACGAGCGACGGCTGAAGCTGACCGCCGAGGCCGCCGCCGGACGCCGGAACAAGATCGTGACGGTGCTGGTCGAGCCCGCCGGGGTCCCGGCGCGGGAGGAGAGCACGGAATGACGCCCCAGGAGCTGCGCGCCCTGTGCCTGTCCTTCAACGCGGTGACGGAGGAGTTCCCCTTCAACCCGGACACCTCGGTCTTCAAGGTGCTGGGCAAGATGTTCGCCCTCGCGGCACTGGACGCGCGGCCCCTGACGGTCAACCTCAAGTGCGACCCGGAGGACGCCCCGCGCCTCCGCGCCGACCACGAGGGCCTGATCGCGCCGGGCTACCACATGAACAAACGGCACTGGAACACCGTCACGGTGGGCTCCGGCCTGCCCGACGCCCTGCCCGACGCCCTGGTGGAGGAGCTGGTCGAGGACTCCTACGACCTCGTCGTCGCGGGCCTGCCGAAGGCCGAGCGGCTGAAGCTCGACCGCCCCTGAAAACCCCTGCGGGGCGCCGGTGACCCCGTGTCAGAATCCGCCGCATGACACCTCGCTGTCCACGCCCCCTGCGCCCCGGAGACCGTATCGGCGTGACCTCGCCCTCCAGTGGCGTCCCGGACGCCCTGCGCGGCCGGCTCGACGTGGCCGTGGCCGACCTGAAGGCGCGCGGGTACGAGGTGACGGTCGGCCGGTGCATGGACGGCTCCGGCCACCTCAGCGCCCCGGCCGCCGAGCGGGCCGCCGAACTCACCGCGATGCTCACCGACCCGGGGATCCGGGCCGTGGTGCCCCCGTGGGGCGGCGAGACCGGCATCGACCTGCTGCCGCTGCTGGACTTCGCGGAGATCGGCCGGGCCGAACCGACCTGGGTCGTCGGCTACTCCGACGTCTCCGCCCTGCTCGCCCCGCTGACCCTGCTGTCCGGGCTGGCCACCGTGCACGGCAACAACCTCATGGACACCCCCTACGGAACGCCTGCGGGCCTGCTGTCCTGGCTGGACATCGTGGCCGCGCCGCAGGGTGAGCCGTTCACCCAGACCCCGCCCGGCCGGTACCGCGCCGGCGGCTGGGACGACTACGTCCGCCACCCCGGGGTCCGCGACCTCACGCTGGACACGGCGGGCACCTGGACCCGGCTGGACGGCACCGGGGACGTGGACGTGAGCGGCCGGCTGATCGGCGGCTGCACCGAGATCCTGGCCAACCTCACCGGGACGCCGTACCTGGACACCGCGTCCTTCGCCCCCGGCGAGCCCCTCCTCGTCTACGTCGAAGCCTGCGAGGACAACGCGTTCAGCATCTGCCGGAATCTGCACGGCATGCGGCTCGCCGGATTCTTCGACCGGGCCGCCGCGATCCTGGTCGGCCGCACCAAGGCCCCCGACGCCCCGACCCTGAGCCAGCACGAGGCGGTGCTCGACGCGCTCGGCCCGCTGGGCGTGCCGATCGTCGCGGATGTGGAGTGCGGGCATGTCGCCCCGTATCTGCCGCTGGTCAACGGCGCGCGCGGCCGCGTGGAGCACAC
>NZ_JBHXLV010000114.1:0-20812 GCF_042721685.1 Streptomyces sp. NPDC058459
CCTGCGGGCCGGCCGGACCCACCCCCTGCGCATCGCGCCGTTCTACGTCTACGTTCGGACAAGTAATCGGAAACGGCCGCCCCAACTGCCTTTGGAGCACCTACAGTTCCGTCCGCACCGGTCTTTTGAACACGTTCAGGAATCCGGTGCGGCAACGGGGACTTCACGGGGAGGACAGCTTCATGGGCACGTCGAAGAGCAGGGGAGTCAGAGTCGCGGTCATCAGCGGCGTGTGCGCGACGGTGCTCGGCGGGGCCGGGTACGGGATGTACAACATCGCCTCGGCGCTGAACACCACCGCGGCCGGCGGCGGCAAGGGCGTGCCGACCGGGCCGCCCAGCCGCGAGGAGGTCGAGCGGACCACCGGGGAGTTCTTCGCCGCCTGGGAGAAGAACCAGCCGAAGCGGGCCGGCGCCCTCACCAACTTCCCCGAGGCGGCCGAGGCGCTGCTGAGGGCGTACGGCTCGGACGCGCACATCACCGGCGTCCACGTCACCCCCGGCAAGCCGGACGGGGAGACGGTGCCGTTCCGGGTGCGGGCGACGGTGTCGTCCGGGAAGAAGTCCCGGCCGCTGGCGTACGCGAGCCGGCTGAGCGTGGTGTGCGGGGTCAACTCGCACCGGCCGCTGGTCGACTGGGACCCCACGCTGGTGCACCCGAAGCTGGGGAAGGGGGACTCGCTCACCGTCGAGGAGTCCGCCACCCCGCGGATCGACGCCGTGGACCGCGACGGCAAGGTGCTGACCAGGGAGAAGTACCCCTCCCTCGGTCCCGTACTCGACGAACTGCGCAAGCGCTACGGCGACAGGACGGGCGGGCGGGCCGGCGTCGAGCTGGTGGTCCGGCACACCGAGAGCGGCGCGGCGGACACCACGCTGCTGACCCTGGTCGAGGGCAGGCCGGGCAGGCTGCGCACCACGCTCAGCGCGAGGGCGCAGGCGGCGGCCGAGGCGGCGGTGACCGACTACACCAACTCCTCCGTGGCGGCCGTCGAGCCCAGCACGGGTGAGATCCTGGCCTTCGCCAACCACCGCGACGACGGCTTCAACGCGGCCTTCCTCGGTGAGCTGGCCCCCGGCTCCACCATGAAGATCATCAGCGCCGCGACCCTCATAGACTCCGGCCTGACCTCGGCGAGCGGCCCGGCGCCCTGTCCGCCCTCCGCCGTCTGGCAGAGCCAGACCTTCAGCAACCTCAAGGGCCTCGCGCCCGACGAGGACGCCACCCTCTCCGAGAGCTTCGCCCGCTCCTGCAACACGGCGTTCGTGAAGTTCGCCGACGAGGTGAAGCCGGACTCGCTGGCGACGGAGGCCGCCCAGCGGTTCGGGATCGGGCGGAACGACTGGAAGGTGGGCGTGCCCTCCTTCGACGGCCGGGTCCCCGCGGCGGACGGCCCCGACAGGGCGGCCGGGCTGATCGGGCAGGGCCAGGTCCAGCTGAGCCCGCTGAACATGGCGTCGGTGACCGCGACCGCTAAGACCGGGACGTTCCGGCAGCCGGTGATCGTGCCGCTGAGCCTGGACGGCCGTCAGGGCGCCACCGCGCGGGGGCTGGCGCCGGGTACGTCCCGGCAGTTGCGGGCGATGATGAACCGCACCGCGCGCAGCGGCACCGCGGCGGGCGTGATGGCAGGGCTCAGCGGCGACGTCGGCGCGAAGACCGGTTCGGCGGAGGTCGACGGGCAGTCACGGTCCAACAGCTGGTTCACCGGATACCGGGACGACATCGCTGCGGCCGCGATGACCGAGGACGGCGGACATGGCATCGACGCGGCCGGTCCTATTGTCGCAAGAGTGCTACGGAGTGCGGGCTGAGATCAGCCGAGTCCGCGGGGACTCTAGGCTGTCGGGGTGATGGGGGTGTGTGAGGGCAGCGGGGACCCTGGGGAGAGCGCGGAGGACTTGGGACTGTGGGCAAGAGAAGGCGTGCCGCGAGACGGCCGAAGACGAAGCCCGTCCTGCTCGGCGGCATGATCGCCCTCGTGGTGGCCGGCGCCGGATTCGGCCTCCACGCGCTGTACGGCGGGGCGTCCACGACGTCGGACCACAAGAGCGTGAAGAGCGGTCCGCCCAGCGCGCGGGAGGTGAAGTCGGTCACCAGGCGCTTCCTCACCGCCTGGCAGCAGGGCCGGATCGCCGAGGCGGCCCGCGCCACCGACGACGCCCCGGCCGCCACCGCCCTGCTCACCGGCTACGCCAAGGACGCCCGGCTGAAGGACGTCACCCTCACCGCGGGCACCGCCGCCGGTGCGAAGGTGCCCTTCTCCGTCAAGGCGACCGTCACGTACCAGAACGTCAGCAAGCCGCTGGCGTACGGCAGTTCACTCACCGTCGTACGCCGGGCGAGCGACGGCGTGGCCCTGGTCGGCTGGCGGGCCGGTGTGGTGCACCCGGAGCTGAAGGACGGCGACACGCTGGTCACCGGCGAGTCCGGGGCCCCGCCGGTCAAGGCACTGGACCGGACCGGCGCCGAGCTGACGACGGCCACGTATCCCTCGCTGGGCCCGGTGCTGGACGGGCTGCGGCAGAAGTACGGCAGGACGGCCGGCGGCAAGGCGGGCGCGGAGCTGCGCGTGGTGCGCGGCAAGGCGTCGGAGAAGGCAGGGCTGTCGGACAAGACGCTGGTGGAGCTGAGCGAGGGCATCCCGGGCACGGTGCGGACCACGCTGGACCCGAGGCTCCAGGCGAAGGCCGAGCAGCAGGTGGCGAAGCGTAAGCAGGCGTCGGTGGTGGCGCTGCGCGCCTCGACCGGTGAGGTCCTCGCGGTCGCCAACAGCGCCCACGGCTTCAACACCGGCTTCCAGGGCTCGCTGGCCCCCGGCTCCACCATGAAGGTGATCACGTCCTCGCTGCTGATCGAGAAGGGCCTCGCGGAGGCGGAGAAGAAGCACCCCTGCCCGAAGACGTTCGACTTCGGCGGCTGGAAGTTCCACAACGACGACGACTTCGAGATCAAGGGCGGCACCTTCAAGGCGAGTTTCGCCCGCTCCTGCAACACCGCCTTCATCAGCCAGGCGAAGAAGCTGAAGAACGACGACCTGACCAAGCAGGCCCAGCAGGTCTTCGGGCTCTCCATGGACAACTGGTCGGTCGGCGTGCCCACGCTGGACGGCGCGGTGCCGGTGCAGTCGGCGGCACAGATGGCGGCTTCCCTGATCGGGCAGGGCGGGGTGCGGATGAACCCGCTGAACATGGCCTCGGTGGCGGCGACGGTGAAGACCGGCACCTTCCACCAGCCGTACCTGGTCGCTCCCTCCGTGGACCACCGCACGGTGGCGAAGGCGTCCCGCACCATGTCGGCCAGGACGCTCGGCCAGCTCCGCGAGCTGATGCGGTTCACGGCCGTGTCCGGCACGGCGGCCGAGGCGATGTCCGGGCTCGGTCCGGACTTCGGCGCGAAGACCGGCTCGGCCGAGGTCGACAGCCAGAAGAAGCCCGACGGCTGGTTCACCGCCTACCGGGGTGACCTCGCCTCGGCCGGTGTGGTGCAGGCGGGCGGCCACGGCGGCGACACGGCCGGCCCGATCGTCGCCACCCTGCTGAAACTCGGCGCCTGATCGTGCCCCGCACGGGTCATCCCAGCACGCGTCAGCCCCGCACGGGTTCGGCCGTGTAGGTGCGCAGCAGGAACCGGGTCAGCGACTTCATGTCGAACTGGACCACGTCCACGCCCTCCGGCGAGTGGAACTCCAGCACCGCCTGGACGCGCCCGCACGGCCAGACCCGTACGTCCCCGCTCTCGGCGGGGGACCGCAGGCCGTCCTCCAGCAGGGCGCGGGCGAAGGTCCACTCGGCGGGGCCGGGCAGCCCGACCTGGACGGACAGGGGGTCGGCGTCGGGGTCGTAGCGAAGCACCACGCGTACGGCGTCGGGGTCGTCCTCCGCGTCCGTGACGATATGGGCGCGTGTGTACTGCTCGACTACGGACATCGAATCGCCCTCTCACGTTCGGTGACCCTCAGGAGGCTCACTCGGCCGCTATGTCTCTAATGTCGCATATTTTCCGATTTGCGCCTCAGGGGGAAGCGGAAGTGCGGCCGAGTGGAGCCGCCTCGCTCTTGCAAGGGATTCGCAACAACCAACTAAAATCGAAAGCGTGCATGTACCTGACGGATTCATAGACGCCCCCACTTCCGCGGTCGCCGGGGTGGTCGCCGCGGGCGCCCTCGCGGTGAGCCTGCGCGGCGCCCGCCGCGAACTGGACGAGCGCACCGCGCCGCTGGCCGGCCTGGTCGCCGCGTTCATCTTCGCCGTACAGATGCTCAACTTCCCCGTGGCCGCGGGAACAAGCGGTCATCTGCTGGGCGGTGCGCTGGCCGCGATACTCGTCGGCCCCTGTACGGCCGTGCTGTGCGTGTCGGTCGTGCTGCTCATGCAGGGCGTGCTGTTCGCGGACGGCGGGCTGACCGCGCTCGGTGTGAACATCACGGACATGGCGATCGTCACGACCGTGGTCGCGTACGCCGTCTTCAGGGGGCTGCTCGCGGTGCTGCCCCGTTCCCGGCGCTCGATCACCGCCGCCTCCTTCGTCGCCGCCCTGCTCTCCGTGCCGGCCGCCGCCGTCGTCTTCACGCTGATCTACGCGATCGGCGGCACCACGGACGTGTCCATAGTCAAGGTGGCCACCGCGATGATCGGCGTCCATGTGCTGATCGGCATCGGCGAAGCCGTGATCACCGCGCTCACCGTGGCCGCGGTCGTCGCGGTCCGCCCCGACCTCGTGTACGGCGCGCGCGGGCTGCGGCACAAGCTCCGGCTGCGGGTGAACGGCGAGCTGGTCGACGCCCCCGACGCCGCTCCGGCCCCGGCCGCCGCCCGCACCACCTCCCGGCGCACCCTGTGGATCACCGGCCTGGTGACCTCCTTGGTCCTCGCCGGATTCGTCAGCTTCTACGCCTCCGCCGACCCGGACGGCCTGGAGAAGGTCGCGCACGACAAGGGCATCGACAAGAGGGCCGAGCCGCACCACTCCTCGGACTCCCCGCTGGCCGACTACGGCGTGAAGGACGTGGCGAACGCCCGGCTCTCCGGCGGTCTCGCTGGCGTGATCGGCGTCGGCGTCACCGTCGTCGCGGGTACGGCGGTCTTCTGGGCGGTTCGCCGCCGTCACCACCACGACGCCTCTCCCACCAGCACGGGCATCTGACATGGGCGCGGGCCACGCCCATAAGCTGTACCGGCACGGCCACTCGGCTGTGCACCGGCTCCCCCCGCACACCAAGCTGACGGCCGTCTTCGCCTTCGTCGTGGTGGTGGTCTCCACCCCGCGCGAGGCGATGTGGGCGTTCGGCGTGTACGCGCTGCTGCTGGCCGGTGTCGCGTACCGGGCGCGGGTGCCCGCCGGGTTCCTGCTGAAGCGGCTGCTGGTCGAGGTGCCGTTCGTCGCGTTCGCGGTCCTCATGCCGTTCGTCGCGGAGGGCGAGCGGGTGCACGTCCTCGGGCTCTCGCTGAGCGTCAACGGCCTGTGGGGCGCGTGGAACGTGCTGGCCAAGGGCACCCTGGGCGTCGCCGCCTCGGTCCTGCTCGCCGCCACCACCGACCTGCGCGAACTGCTGCTCGGGCTCCAGCGGCTGAAGCTGCCGCCGCTGCTGGTGCAGATCGCCTCGTTCATGATCCGCTACGGCGACGTCATCAGCGACGAGATGCGCCGGATGCGGATCGCCCGCGAGTCACGCGGCTTCGAGGCGCGGGGGGTACGGCACTGGGGGGTGCTCGCCAAGTCGGCGGGCGCACTGTTCATCCGCTCCTACGAGCGGGGCGAGCGGGTGCATCTGGCCATGGTGAGCCGGGGCTACGCCGGGTCGATGCCGGTCATCGACGAGGTGACGGCCACCCGCGCCCAGTGGTCGTCCGCCCTGGCCCTGCCCTGCTCCGCCCTCGTCGTCTGTCTGCTGGGATGGTTCCTGTGAGTACCGCACCGCTGTCGCTGGAGGTCTCCGGCCTCGCCTTCGCCTACCCCGACGGCCACCAGGCCCTGTTCGGCGTCGACTTCACCGTCCCGCGCGGCGAACGGGTCGCGCTGCTCGGGCCGAACGGCGCGGGCAAGACCACGCTGGTGCTGCATCTGAACGGCATCCTGTCCGGCGGCACCGGCACGGTCACGGTCGCCGGGATGCCGGTCGGCAAGCGGCACATGGCCGAGATCCGGCGGAAGGTCGGCATCGTCTTCCAGGACCCCGACGACCAGTTGTTCATGCCGACCGTGCGGGAGGACGTGGCGTTCGGACCGGCGGCGGCCGGGCTGAAGGGGGCCGGGCTGGAGAAGCGGGTGCGGACCGCGCTGGAGCAGGTCGGCATGGCCGACTTCGCCGACCGGCCCCCGCACCATCTCTCCTTCGGGCAGCGGCGCCGGGTCGCGGTGGCGACCGTACTGGCGATGGAGCCGGAGATCCTCGTCCTCGACGAGCCCTCCTCCAACCTGGACCCCGCCTCCCGGCGCGAACTGGCCGACATCCTGCGCTCGTTGGACGTCACGGTCCTCATGGTCACGCACGACCTGCCCTACGCCCTCGAACTGTGCCCGCGCGCGCTGATCCTCAGCGACGGGGTGATCGCGGCCGACGGTCCCACGGGCAAGCTGCTCTCCGACGACGCGCTGATGCGGGCGCACCGGCTGGAGCTGCCGTTCGGTTTCGACCCGCGCACGGTGGCGCTGGACGCGTAGGAGTCCTGAGCCGAGGAATCCAAGGCGGTACGGCCGTGTTCACTCGTGAGTGCGGGCGAGGAAAGGGACACGGCGTGGATGTACGGGTGAACGGCACGGTGGCCAAGGGCTTCGAGCCGGTGGCGGAGGCGTTCGCGGCGAACTTCGCCCGGCTCGGGGAGCGGGGCGCGGCCGTCGCCGTGTACCGGGCCGGGCGTCGGGTCGTGGACCTGTGGGCGGGCACCCGGGACGTAGATGGTGGGGCCGGTGGCGCCGGTGGGGCCAGTGGCGCCGGTTCCGCGCCCTGGCAGCGCGGTACCGCGCAGGTCGTGCGCTCCGCGACCAAGGGCGTCGCCGCCACGGCGCTCCTGCTCCTGCACCAGCGGGGTCTGCTGGACCTGGACGCCCCGGTGGGCGCGTACTGGCCCGAGTTCAAGGCGGCGGGCAAGGAGCGCGTCCTCGTCCGCGATCTGCTCGCCCACCGGGCGGGCGTGCCGGTGCTGGACCGGCCCCTGACGCCCGCGGAGGCCGCCGACCCGGACCTGGGCGCGGCCGCCGTCGCCGCGCAGGCGCCGGTGTGGGAGCCGGGCACGGACCACGGGTACCACGCGCAGACGTACAGCTGGCTGACCGGCGAACTGGTGCGGCGTGTCAGCGGGCGGCCGGTGGGCGAGTTCATCGCGGCCGAGATCGCGGCGCCGGCCGGGGCGGACGTGTGGCTGGGGCTGCCCGCCGGGGAGCAGTACCGCGTGGGCCGGGTGGGCCGGGTGACGGAACCGGAGACGTCCGGCGCGCTGAGGGTACGGCCCAAGCGGGCCGTGGCCGACGCCTACGCCGCCCCCTCGTCCCTGACCCGCCGCGCCTTCGCCGCGATCACCCCGCTGCCGGACGAGAACGCGCCCGCGTACCGCGCCGCAGCCCTGCCCGCCTCCAACGGCATCGCCACGGCGGACGGGCTGGCCCGGGTGTACGCCTCGCTCATCGGTGAAGTGGACGGCGGTACGCGGCTGTTCACCCCCGAGACGATGGAGCTGGCCCGCGCTGAGGCGTCGGCGGGCCCGGACCGGGTGCTCGTGGTGGGCACCCGCTTCGGCGCCGGCTTCATGCTCCACGGCCCCGCGTCGCCCCTGCTCTCCCCCGCCTCCTTCGGCCACCCCGGCCGGGGAGGCGCCCTGGCCTTCGCCGACCCCGACTCCGGCATCGCCTTCGGCTACGTCACCAACGGCTTCCGCAGCGGTGTGACGGCGGACCCGAGGGCACAGGCGCTGGTGCGGGCGGTGCGGGAAGCCCTGAGCTGACGGCTAGACGTGGATCGGGTGCGAGACGCGCCCCGAGTCCGCGTCTATCTCCTCGTGGGCCTTGGCCAGCAGGTTCATGGCCAGTTCGTTCAGGGCGCGGGCGCCCGCGACCTCCTCGCCGACCCTCGGCTGGTTGGCGTCGACCCGGTGCCGGGTGGCGTGCCCGTGCGACCGTACCTCGCTGCCGTCCGGCAGCCGCACCAGTGCCACCGCGCGGGTGTGCTGGTCGTCCTCCTCGAATTCCAGCTCGATGTGCCAGCCCACGGAGTTGTGCATCATCCCGACCACCTCCGAAACCACCGTTTCCCTGCTTCCAGGGTGCGCTCGCCTCCGGGGAAGTTCACGTCGGACCGGTGGCGTCAGTCCGCCGGCTTCTCCCCGAAGCTGGCGAAGTAGGCCGCGGCCATGTCCTCGTCCCCGTGTCCCTGGGCCGCCGCGCGGGCGAAGCGGTCGGCGGTCGCTTCGGTCAGGTCGAGGCGGACGCCGCTCCGCTCGGCGGCGGCCGTGATCAGCCGGGCGTCCTTCTCGGCGGTGGTCACGGCGAAGGAGGCCGGGGTCAGCTCGCCGTCCAGGACCAGCGCGGACTTGGCCCGGAGGTAGCCCATGTCCAGCGGGCCGCCCTCGATCAGGCCGAAGAACGAGTGCGGGTCGACACCGAGGGCCTGGGCGAGGGCCAGCACCTCCCCGGTGGCCGCCGTGACCACGAGCACCCAGTTGTTGGCGACCAGCTTGAGCTTGCTGGCGCTGCCCTCGGCGCCGTCCTCGCCGGTCCACACGGTGCGGGAGCCGACCGCGTCGAGGACCGGCGCGAGCGCGGCCCGGCCCGCCTCGGGCCCGGCGGCCAGCACGGTGAGCTGTCCGTCCTCGGCGGGCTTGCGGGTGCCGAGGACGGGCGCGTCGTAGAACTCCAGCCCGTGTTCACGGGCGAACGCGGCGAGGCGGCCGGTGAGTTCGGCGCCGGCGGTGGTGCTCTGCAGCCACAGCGTGCCGGGCCGCAGCGCGGGCGCGGCCTCGCGCATCACGTCCAGCACGGTGTCCCCGTCGTACAGCATGGTCAGCACCACGTCCGCGCCCTCGACCGCCTCGGCGGCCGTGCCGGTGACGCGGACCCCGTCCTCCGCGAGCGGCTCGGCCTTGGCACGGGTGCGGTTCCAGGCGCGTACGGGCAGCCCGGCGGCGGCGAGGTTGCGGGCCATGGCGGCGCCCATGATGCCGGTGCCCAGCACGGCGACGATCGGCCGGTCGGTGACGGTCATAGGGCGACGCTCCTTCTCAGGGGTGCGGTCCTGTGCGGGGCGTCTTTCAAGCCCCTTCCCCCCATCCTGCCCGTGGCTCAGCGGGCGTGCTCGTCCTGGGTGAGGAACTCGATCAGTTCCCCGGCGGTCGGCTTGCGGTCTTCGAACTCGGCCGCGCCGAACATCCCCCCGCCGGCCATCTCGGCGACGGCGGGGTGCCGGGTCTCGACGTCGAAGAGGTACGACTCGACGAACGCCTCCCCCGCGTACTCGGGGACCGCGTCGGAGAGCAGCGGCCGCACCCGCGACCGGGCGCCGTCCGCGCCGACGAGGAGGCCGGCCGTGACGGTGGTGCCGTTCGCGAAGATCACCCCCGTCGTCCGCGACCAGTTGGCACGGCTTACCGAGGCGCCGGCGCAACACCGGGGCGGGACGCGCAGCTTGCTGACCGCTGCGGCGGACCTCTTCCAGTTGGCAGGCGAGGTGGCCTTCGACGCCGACCGGCATTCCGACGCCGTCTCCTCCTACGCACTCGCCGCCTCCCTCAGCAAGGACGCGAGCGCGTACGACCTGTGGGCCTGCGCCCTCGTCCGGCACGCCTATGTCGAGATGGCGGAGCACCGCTACATCCAGGCCGCCGAGATGCTCGGGGCCGCCGAAGCTCTGGCAGCACGGGGCGACGGTGCCCTGTCGACCCGCTACTAGGTGGCGTCCGTCCGGGCGGAGGCCCACGCCGGCCTCGGGGACCTGGACGCGTGCGAGCGGGCGCTGGACCGGGCGGAGGAGGTGCGGGGCCTGGGCGGGGAAGGCGACAACGGTGGCTGGCTAAGGTTCGACGGCTCACGCCTGGCCGAGGAGCGCGGGGCACGCTATGTGCGGCTGGGACGCCTGGACTTGGCGGAAAGCACACTGAAGAAGGCACTTGATCAGGGGCCTTTGCCTCAGGTCAGTCGTTCCGGCGGCGGGGCACCGTGCTGGCCGGTCTGGCGGCCGTCGGGGCGAAGCGCGGAGACCCCGAGCAGGTCGTCGCGTACGGCAGCCAGGCCGTCGAGCTGGCTCGCATCTCCGCCTCGGGATATGTCGCCCGTAGACTCCGTGATCTGTACGACGAGTTCGGCACCGTACACCGCCACTTCCCCGGTGAGCCCAGGCCCGGATACGTGGCCCCGTGGGACGAGGCCCCGCAGTGGGAGCGGGAGGCGGCGGGGGCGGTGGCCGCGCAGGTGCGTCAGTTCGTGAGCCTCAGCGACGGTGCCGCCGCGCGGCTGACCCGCGAGCAGAAGGGCCGGTTCGTCGCCATCTGCTGGACCGCCCAGATGTACCGGCACTTCACCGACCCCAAGCCCGCGTATGTGGCCGACTGGCCCCAACTCCCGCCCTGGCAGCAGGAGACGGACGCGGACATCTTCGAGGCGATCGAGAAGTCCGCCGGCTGACCCTCGGCTCACCCCGCGTGCAGCATCAGCCCGATCCCCACCACCAGCAGCCCCGCTGCCGCGATGCGCGGAGCGCCGAAGCGTTCCTTGAAGAAGAGGGCGCCGATGGCCGCGCCGACGATGATCGAGGACTCGCGGAGGGCGGCGACGGGGGCGAGGGGGGCGCGGGTCTGGGCCCAGAGGACAAGGGCGTAGGCGGCTACGGAGAGGACCGCGCCTAGGAGGCCGAGCTTGGCGTACGGCTTGAGCTGGCGGACCATGTCGCCGCGCACCCGGTAGTACATGTACGCGGGAATGAAGATCCCCTGGACGGCCATCAGCCAGGCGATGTAGCCGAGCGGGGTCTCCGCGTGCCGTACCCCGACGCCGTCGAGGACGGTGTACACGGCGATGGTGAGGCCGGTGGCGACGGCGGCGCCGATGGCCTTCCAGTCCGGCCGGCCGCCCCGCAGCCCCCACAGGCTCACCCCGGTCAGCCCGACGCAGGACACGGCGATCCCGGCCGCCGCCCAGCCGCCGGGCACCTCGTGCGCGAACAGCGCGGCCAGCACGGTCACGACCAGCGGCGCCGTACCGCGCGCGATCGGATAGGCCTGCCCGAAGTCCCCGAGCCGGAAGGAGGTCATGAGCAGCGCGTAGTACGCGACATGCACCCCGGCGGAGACCGCCAGGTACGGCCAGGCGGGTCCGGCCGGCCACGGCGCGAACAGTGCCGTCACCAGCCCGACGACCAGCCCGCCCCCGGCGATCAGGGTGAACCCGGTCAGCTTGTCGGTGATCCGGTGCGCGATGGCGTTCCACCCGGCGTGGGTGAACGCGGCCAGCAGGACAGCGGCGGTGACGAACGGCGTCACCGGTCAGGACCAGTCGTCGTCATGACCCGGCACGCTAATGGATCACTGTGTGGCCTGCACAAGGGGGTGATGCGGGCCGTCCGACCGTCATCACCCGAACGAACCAGGCCAGTTGCACGGAGTCACTGACCCGGAACGGGGAACACCCCTAGGCTGCGGAGCATGAATGGCACCGAGGGCGCTCGACTGTACCGGGAAGCCTGGATCGCCGGGGTCCGCCGTCACTTCCCCGGCGAGCCCGAGCCCGCGTTCATCACTCCGTGGAAGCACGTACCGCAGTGGCAGCGGGAGGTCTCCGGAATCGTCGCGGAGCGGATCAGGGGGCTGATGGAACTCAGCGAGGGCACCGCCGCCCGGCTCTCCCGCGAGCAGAAGGGCCGCTTCGTCGCCATCTGCTGGGCCACCGAGGTGAGCGACCAGCTCGACGAGCCCGACCCCGCCCAGATCGCCGAATGGCCCGACCTGCCTCACTGGCACCGGGAGACGGTGGCGGACGTGTTCGAGGCGCTGGAGAAGACGGCCTGACGGCGGCCGGCCGGTGAGGTGGTCACCCCGCCGGCCGGCCGCCGTCGATACCCGGCCGCCGTAGGTACCCGTCAGACGCTGAACAGTTCGCGGTCCCCGTCCGTGTCGGAGGCCGCGCGGAGGCCCTCGCCCTCGACGTCCACGTTGGGCAGCACGCGCTCCAGCCACGCCGGGAGCCACCAGGCGCGGCGGCCGAGGAGGGCCAGTACGGCCGGGACGATGGCCATGCGGACGATGAAGGCGTCGAAGAAGACCGCGATGGCCAGGCCGAAGCCGATCATCTTGATCATCGACTCGCTGGAGCCGATGAAGCCGGAGAAGACGGCGATCATGATGACGGCGGCGGCGGTGACGACCCGGGCGCTGTAGCGGAACCCGGTGACGATCGCCTGGCCAGGGTTCTCCCCGTGGACGTACGCCTCACGCATCCGGGTCACCAGGAACACCTCGTAGTCCATGGCGAGTCCGAAGACCACGCCGACCATGAAGATCGGCATCATCGACATGACCGGCCCGGTCTGCTCGACGTTCATCAGGCCGGACAGCCAGCCCCACTGGAACACCGCGACGACCGCGCCGAGGGCGGCCAGCACGCTGAGCAGGAAGCCGAGGGCCGCCTTCAGCGGGACCAGGATCGAGCGGAACACGACGATCAGGAGGAGGAAGGCGAGGCCGACGACCAGCGCGAGATACGGCAGCAGGGCGTCGTTCAGCTTCTGGGACACGTCGATGTTCATCGCCGTAGCGCCGGTGACCAGCAGCTTCGCGTCCGTGGCGGAGGCGATCGAGGCGCTCTTGTCCCGGATCGCGTGCACCAGGTCCTCGGTGGTGGCGGAGGACGGCTGGGACTTCGGTACGACGGTGATGATCGCGGTGTCGCCCGCCTTGTTGGGCGTCGGCGGGGTGACCGTGACGACGTCCTTCAGACCCCTGATCTCGTCGCCGACCTTGGCGAACGCGGCCTTCCTGTCACCGCTGCCCTTCGCGTCGACCACGACCATCAGCGGGCCGTTGAAGCCGGGGCCGAAGCCGTCGGAGAGCAGGTCGTAGGCACGGCGCTGGGTGGTGGAGACGGGCTGGGAGCCGTCGTCGGGCAGGCCCAGTTCGAGCGAGGCGGCCGGGACGGCGGCGGCGCCGAGTCCGACCACACCGAGCAGCAGCACGGCGACCGGGCGCCGGACCACGAAACTCGCCCAGCGGGTGCCCATGTTGGGACGGCCGGGCTTCTTCGCGGCGCGTCCCCCGCCGAGCAGCCTGCTCCTCTCGCCGGCCGGCTTGACCGCGCGGCCCGCGTACCCGAGCAGTGCCGGGATCATGGTGAGCGCGATCAGCACCGCGATGGCGACCGTGCCCGCGGCGGCCACGCCCATCTTGGTCAGCATCGGGATGTTGACGACGGAGAGCCCGACCAGCGCGATGACGACAGTGAGCCCCGCGAAGACCACCGCGGAGCCCGCCGTACCGACGGCCCGGCCCGCCGCCTCCTCGCGGTCGCGGCCCTCGGCCAGCTCGGCGCGGTAGCGGGAGACGATGAAGAGGGCGTAGTCGATGCCGACCGCGAGGCCGATCATCGTGGCCAGGGTGGAGGTGGTGGAGCCCAGGTCGAGCGCGTTGGCGAGCGCGGCGATCGTGGAGACGCCGATGCCGACGCCGACGATCGCGGTGAGCAGCGGCAGCCCGGCCGCGATGAGCGAGCCGAAGGTGATGACGAGGACGACGGCCGCGATGGCGATGCCGATGACCTCGCTGGACCCGGTCTCGGGCGCGGTGGTGAGCGCGTCGCCGCCGATCTCGACGCTCAGGCCCGCGTCCCGCGCGTGCCCGGCGCTCTCCTTGAGGGCGTCACGGGAGGAGTCCTCCAGCTCCATCCCGGAGACCTTGTACTTCACCGAGGCGTAGGCGATCGAGCCGTCCCGGCTGACCGCCTTGCCGGTGTACGGGTCGGTGACGGAGACGACCTCGGAGCCGGCGGACAGTTCCTTGACCGTCTTCCGCACGGCCGCCTTGTTGCCGGCGTCGGTCATCTTCTGGCCCTCGGGGGCCTTGAAGACGACGCGGGCGGTGGCACCGTCGGCGCTCATGCCGGGGAAGCGCTGTTCCAGCAGGTCGAAGGCGCGCTGCGCCTCGGTGCCGGGGACGGAGAAGGACGAGTTCCCGGCGGGCGGCGCGGAGGCGGCGCCCACCCCGGCGAGGGTGAGCAGCGCGACCCACAGCAGGGCGACGAAGTGCCGTCGCCTGAAGGCGAGTCGGCCGAGTCTGTACAGGTATGTGGCCACGAGGGCGTACTCCCGGTCAGGTCTGGTCGGGCATCTGGGCAGGTGGGGTCAGCCCGGCGACGACGGGGGTATACCTCCCGTGCCCTTGAGGCATGGGGGAGGTGACGTCAGGAGGTGGGCTTGCGGGGAGGGGGTCGGTCAGGCGGTGGGGACGCCGAGGGCGGGGAGAACCACGGCGTCGATGTAGGAGCTGAGGAAGTCCTGCGTGGGGGGCTGCTCGTCGATGAGCGCCCGGGTGGCGAACGCGCCGATCATCATGTGCACCACGAACGGCAGCGCCGGGTTGTCCGGGGCCACTTCGCCCCGGTCGACGGCACGGGTGAGCATGACGCGCAGCGCGGTCGTCTCGGGCTCGATGAGCTGTTCCCGGAAGGCCGCGAGCAGGTCGGGACTGCTGTGGACGGCCATGGCCAGGCCCCGCATCAGGGCGCTGTTCTGCTCCATGGCGCAGTCGTCCTCGTGGCGCACGATCGCGTGGAAGTCGCCGCGCAGCGAGCCGGTGTCCACGTCGGAGATCCGGGCGGGTTTGCTGTGCCGGATCGCGCGGGCGACCAGTTCGGCCTTGCCGCCCCACTGGCGGTAGAGCGTGGCCTTGCTGGAGCGGGTGCGGGCGGCGACGGCGTCCATGGTGAGGGCGTCGTAGCCGACCTCGCGGAGCAGGTCGAGGACCGCCTGGTACAGCTCGGCCGCCCGCTCGGGCGTGATCCTGCTGCGACGCGCGGTGGCGGCGTCGGTCATCCGCCTCACCTCTCCCGCTCCGGCTGACACGGCTCCCTTACGGGACTCCGTATGGGACTCCTTATGAGTCGAAGGTACCCCGGTCACCTACGAAACGAAACCGTTTCGTACCGTCCGGAGGCGTGTCCTGTGTCACGGCGTGCCGTCCCGCACGAGTTGCTGTGCCTCCCGCGCCGGAAAAGCATGGATAGGTGAGCTATCTGCGGCTTCCCCACATCAGTGAAGATCTGCTGTGCTTCGTGGCCGAGGACGATCTCTGGCTGGCGCCGCTCGACGAACCGGGCCGTCCCTGGCGGCTCACGGCGGACCGCACCAAGGCCGGCCACCCCCGTTTCTCGCCCGACGGCAGGCGGATCGCCTTCACGAGCTGGCGCAGCCTCGTCCCCGAGATCCACCTCGCCGACGTGGCCGGCGGCCCCGCGCGGCAGCTGACGTACTGGGGCAGCGCCGACACCCAGGTGTGCGGCTGGACGCCCCCGGACCAGCACGGGAACAGCGACATCCTGGCCGTCGCCTCGCACGGGCAGCCCTTCTCGTACTTCGCCTGGGCCCACAAGGTCGGCACGGACGGCGGTCCAGGCGGGCGCCTGCCCTGGGGTCCGGTCGGCGACATCCAGGTCGCGGACGTGGCCGGTGAGCACCGGACGCTGCTGCTCACCGGCACGCCTCCGCACGAACCGGCGTCCTGGAAGCGCTACCGGGGCGGCGCGACGGGCCGGCTGTGGCTCCAGGGGCGGCGGCTGCTGGAGGACATCGACGGCCAGCTGTCCTCCCCGATGTTCGCCGGCGGACGCATCGCCTTCCTCTCCGACCACGAGGGTGTCGGCAACCTCTACTCCGTCGCTCCCGACGGCACCGGCCTGCGCCGCCACACCGACCACGACGCCTTCTACGCACGGCACGCCGCGACCGACGGCGAGCGGATCGTCTACCAGTGCGCCGGCGACCTCTGGATCGTGGACGACCTCTCCCCCGCCGGCACCCCGCGCAGGCTCGACATCGACCTGGGCGGCTCGGCCCCCGGCCGCCGCCCCTACCAGGTGCCGGCCGCGCAGCACGTGGACGGCCTCTCCGTGGACGAGACCGGCCGGGCCAGCGCGGTCACCGTCCGGGGGAGCCTGTACTGGCTGACCCACCGCGACGGCCCGGCCCGCACCATCGCCGACACCCCCGGCGTCCGGGTGCGGCTGCCGGAGATGCTGGGCTCGACCGGGCAGCTCGCCTACGTCACCGACGCCGAGGGCGACGACGCGATCGCCGTCGCCCGGCTCCCCCGCGCCACCGGCGGCCGCGAGCCCCGGCTGCTCGGCGAGGGCCGGCTCGGCCGGGTGCTGGAGCTGGTCTCCGACGCGGAGGGCGAACGGCTGGCGGTCGCCTCGCACGACGGTCGCCTGCTGCTGATCGATGTCGCCGAGGACGAGGAGGAGGGGGAAGGGGAGGAGGGGAGGCAATCCGGCACCGTCACCGAGCTGGTCCGCTCCGACAACGGCCCCGTCCGCGACCTCGCCTTCTCCCCGGACGGCGCCTGGCTCACCTGGTCCCACCCCGGCATCGGCCGCTCCCTGCGCGAGATCAAGCTGGCCCGGATCAAGGACCGCATGGTCGTGGACGTCACCAACGGCCGCTTCGAGGACGAGAACCCGGTCTTCACCAGCGACGGCCGCTATCTCGCCTTCCTCTCCTGGCGCGGCTTCGACCCGGTGTACGACGTGCACACCGGCGACCTGTCCTTCCCGCTCGGCTGCCGCCCCTACCTGGTCCCGCTGAACTCGGCCACGCCCTCCCCGTTCGCGCTCAACCCCGAGGGCCGTCCGGCAGCCGGCGGGCTCGATCCGCTGGAGGCGGGGTCCGGCGAGGGCGGCACGGTGACCGTGGAGGTGGAGGGGCTGGAGAACCGGGTCACGCCGTTCCCGGTGATGTCCTCCAAGTACTCGGCGCTGCGTCCGGTGGCGGGCGGCGGGCTGGTCTGGCTGCGCTGGCCCATCTCCGGCGCGCTGGGCGAGACCTTCGTGAACCCGGCCGACATCAGCGGCCGGCCCACGCTGGAGCACTTCGACCTCAGCAAGGCGAAGAAGTCCGAACTGGTCGGCCATCTCGACTGGTTCGAGGTGAGCGGCGACGGTACGCGGCTGGTCGTCGTGGACGAGGGCGACCTGCGCGCGGTGCCCGCCGGCGAGCCCGGCGACAGCGACAGCACGGTCTGGATGGACCTGCGCCGCATCCTGCACGAGGTGGACCCGGCCGCCGAGTGGCGGGGCGCCTACGCCGAGGGCGGCCGGATCATCCGGGACTACTTCTGGGACCCCGGCATGTGCGGGATCGACTGGCGGGCGATCCTGGAGCAGTACCGGCCGCTGGTCGAACGGGTCACCTCACCCGACGAGTTCGCCGACCTGATGCGTGAGGTCCTCGGCGAACTGGGCACGTCGCACGCCTACGTCACCCCGGCCCGGCGCAACGAGGGCCCACCGCACTACCAGCGCCGTCAGGGCCTGCTGGGCGCCAACTTCGTCTGCCGGGACGGGGCCTGGCTGGTCGCCCGCATCCTGGACGGCGACTCCTCCGACTCCCGCGCCCGCTCCCCGCTGGCCGGCACGGGCATCCGCGAGGGCTGCGTACTGACCCATGTGAACGGCCGCCCGGTGGACCCGGTGACCGGGCCGTACCCGCTGCTGGCGGGCTCCGGCGGCACCACCGTCGACCTCACCTTCACCCCGCCGCCGGGCGAACCGGGCCCCGCCCGCCGGGTCGCCGTGGTCCCGCTGACCGACGAGCGGCCGCTGCGCTACCAGGACTGGGTGGCCAAACGGCGCGAGGTGGTCAGGGAGTTGAGCGGCGGCCGGTGCGGCTATCTGCACATCCCCGACCTGGGCGGCTCCGGGTGGGCGCAGTTTAACCGCGATCTGCGCCTGGAGGTGTCCCGGCCGGCGCTGATCGTGGACGTACGGGGCAACGCGGGCGGGCACATCAGCGAGCTGGTGATAGAGAAGCTGACCCGGACCATCCTCGGCTGGGACCTGACCCGCGACGCGGAGGCGGTGTCGTACGCCTCCAACGCGCCGCGCGGGCCGGTCGTGGCGCTCGCGGACGAGGCGACCTCCTCCGACGGCGACATGATCACCGCGGCGTTCAAACTGCTCGGGCTCGGCCCGGTGGTCGGGCAGCGCACCTGGGGCGGGGTCGTCGGCATCACCGGCCGGCACCGGCTGGGGGACGGCACGGTCATCACGGTGCCGATGAACGCGGCCTGGTTCGACGAGTACGGCTGGTCGGTGGAGAACAAGGGCGTCACCCCCGACCTGGAGGCGCTGCGCACCCCGCTGGACTGGGCCGAGGGCCGCTTCGCCCAGCTCGACGACGCGGTGGGGCTCGCGCTGGACATGCTGGGGACGGCCCCGGCCGCGGTGCCGCCCGACTACAGCGACGTACCGGACCGCTCGCGGCCCAAGCTGCCGCCGCGCGGAGAGGGGTGAGGCCGGCGGGACGCGCACCACGCATACTCCTGGCATACTCCTGGCCACTTACAACGTACAGCGCGAGGGGGGCCTTGCGGCAAGGTCCCCCTCATGCCGCAGAATCGCTCGGCGAGCCCAGAACCTGCGGAAATGAGTGATCCACTACATGTGTGCGCTGCTGTCCGAGCGTGAGTCCACACCCGAGTCCCGCGCGTTCGAGCTGCCGGGCCGCCTCGCCGCCAAGGCCGACCCGGCACTGATCGCCGCCGACGAGCGGCACTTCGCGGACATCGCCGCGAGCCTGGAGCGGACCGTCGCCGAGCTGTCCGGGACCCTGGACGCGCTCCGCCGGACGCCAGGCGGTGCGGGCCGGGAGGCCCTGGAGCGTGACCTGGAGATCCACCGGCTGACCGCCCGGCTGCGTGCCCTGCGCCGCTTCGGGCTCGACCTGTGCCTGGGCCGCATCGTGCACGCCGACGACGCCGACGACGCGGAAAGCACGGCGCCGGTCTACATCGGCCGGCTCGGCCTCACCGACGGCACCGGCCGCCGGCTGCTGATCGACTGGCGCTCCCCCGCCGCTGAACCCTTCTTCGCCGCGACCCACGCCCACCCGATGGGCCTGGCGAGCCGCCGCCGCTACCGCTGGACACGCGGCCGGATCAGCGACTACTGGGACGAGGTGTTCACCGCCGACGGCCTGGAGAACCGCGCCGCGCTGGACGACCAGTCCGCGTTCATCGCCACCCTGGGCGCGAACCGCTCGGAGCGGATGCGGGACGTGCTGGCCACCATCCAGGCCGACCAGGACGCGATCATCCGGGCCTCCTCGCGCGGCGCCCTCGTGGTCGACGGCGGCCCCGGCACCGGCAAGACCGTCGTCGCCCTGCACCGCTCCGCCTACCTGCTGCACTCCGACCCGCGCCTCGGGCACCGCCGGGGCGGTGTGCTGTTCGTCGGCCCGCACCAGCCGTACCTGAACTACGTCGCCGACGTGCTGCCGAGCCTGGGCGAGGAGGGGGTGCGCACCTGCACCGTGCGGGACCTGGTCGCGGAGGGCGCCGGGGCGGGCGTCGAGACCGGCCCGGAGGTGGCCCGGCTGAAGTCCTCGGTTGCGCTGGTGAAGGGGATCGAGAAGGCGGTGCGCTTCTACGAGGCCCCGCCCACCGAGCCCCTGACGGTCTCCACCCCCTGGGGCGAGCTGCGCCTGACCGCCGCCGACTGGGCCGAGGCGTTCGAGGCCGCGGAGACGGGCGTACCGCACAACGACGCCCGCGACCTGATCTGGGAGGCCCTGGTCACGATCCTCTTCGACCAGCTCGGCCGGCTCGGCAAGGAGATCCCGGTCACGCTGTTCCGCCGGGCCCTGGCGGCCGACGGCGAGCTGACCGGCACCCTCCGGCGCGCCTGGCCCCTGCTGGAGGCGGCCGACCTGGTCGGTGACCTGTGGACGGTCCCGGCCTACCTGCGGCTGTGCGCCCCCTGGCTCACCCCCGACGAGGTGCGTCTGCTGCGCCGCGCCGACCCTGAGGCGTGGACGGTGTCCGACCTGCCGCTGCTGGACGCGGCCCGGCAGCGGCTCGGCGACCCCGAGACCTCCCGGAAGAAGCGCCGCCAGGCCGCCACGGTGGCCGCCGAGCGGGAGCGCATGTCCGCCGTCATCGACAGCGTGATCGCGGCCGACCCCGACGGCGAGGGCGCGGTGACGATGCTGCACGGGCAGGACCTCAGGGACAGCCTGGTCGACGAGGACGCGCTGCCCGCCATCGAGGCGGACGCGCTCGCCGGGCCGTTCGCGCACATCGTGGTGGACGAGGCGCAGGAACTGACCGACGCCGAGTGGCAGATGCTGCTGCTGCGCTGCCCGTCCCGGAGCTTCACGGTCGTGGGCGACCGCGCCCAGGCCCGGCACGGCTTCACCGAGTCGTGGCGGGAGCGGCTCGCGCGGGCCGGCCTCGGCCGGGTGGAGGTGGCCTCGCTGAGCGTCAACTACCGCACCCCGGAAGAGGTGATGGCGGTGGCCGAGCCGGTGATCCGCGCCGCCCTCCCGGACGCCAACGTGCCGGCGTCCGTGCGGGCGAGCGGCGTTCCGGTCACCTACGGCCCGGTGTCGGACCTGGATGCCGTGCTGCGCGACTGGCTCGCCGGGAACGCCGAGGGGACCGCCTGTGTCATCGGCGATCCCGCGTTCGAGGAGCGTCCCCGCGTCCGGTCGCTGACGCCGGAGCTGGCGAAGGGGCTGGAGTTCGATCTGGTCGTGCTGGTGGACCCGGACGCCTTCGGTGAGGGCGTCGGGGGCGCGGTCGACCGCTATGTGGCGATGACCCGTGCGACGCGGCGGCTGGTGGTGCTG
>NZ_JBHXLV010000115.1:0-20731 GCF_042721685.1 Streptomyces sp. NPDC058459
TTCCGGGGGCCTTCGCGCCGGCCGTGAGCGGCCGAGGGGGCGCTGCTCAGACGGTCGTGATCACGTCGCTGTAGGACAGGCGCGGGCCACGCGGGTGCGAGGCGTCCGCGGCCGGGCGGCCGATGTTGACGATCATCAGCGGGGCGTGGTCGTCGTCCAGGAACTCCTTGCGGACGCCCTCGGGGTCGAAGCCGGTCATCGGGCCCGCGGCCAGGCCGGCGGCGCGGACGCCGACGACGAAGTAGGCGGCCTGGAGCGCGGCGTTCAGCACGGCGGAGCGCTCACGCACCGGGCGCTCGGCGAAGAAGGCGTCCTTGGCCTGCGGGAACGCCGGGAACAGGGCCGGCAGCTCCTCGTGGAACTCGTTGTCCGCCGAGAGGATCGCCACCAGCGGGGCCGTGGCGGTCTTGGCGCGGTTGCCCTCGGCCATGTGTCCGACCAGGCGCTCGCGGGCCTCGGGGGAGCGGACCAGGGTGATCCGCAGCGGGGTCTGGTTGAAGGCGGTGGGGCCGTACTTGACCAGGTCGTAGATCGCGCGGACCTGCTCGTCGGTCACCGGCTCGTCGGTGAAGGAGTTCGCGGTGCGGGCCTCACGGAACAGCAGGTCCTGGGCGGCCGGGTCGAGAACGAGAGACATCTGTGACTTCCTGGGATTCGTGCAGGTCCCCGGTACGGGACCTGATGACGGGCCCGACCCTACGCCAAGAAGTTCAAGCTTTAACAAAGTCCCGCGACAGGGACCTCCGGCCCGCTACTCGCCCTCCGCTTCCTCCTCGCCATGCCCCTCCTCAGCGAGCGCCGCGTCCAGCCGCTCCCGCGCCCCTTCCAGCCAGCGCCGGCACACCTTGGCCAGCTCCTCGCCACGCTCCCACAGCGCGAGGGACTCCTCCAGCGTCGTACCGCCCGCCTCCAGCCGCCGCACGACCTCGATCAGCTCGTCCCGCGCCTGCTCGTACGACAGCGCCTCGTCCACCTTGCCGCTCATCCGCCCACCCTACGCATCGCCGCCGACATCGACCCGTACGGCGAACTCGCCCGCCGCCACCCGCGCCCGCAGCGGTTCGCCGGCGGTCACCCCGGCCGGGTCGCGGACCACTTGGCCGTCCGCCTTCTGCAGGACCGCGTAGCCGCGCCGGAGCGTGGCCGCGGGGGAGAGGGCGACCACGCGCGCGCGGGTGTGTGTCAGCTCCGACTCCGCCCGGTCCAGCAGATGCCCCAGCGTGCGCCGGGCGCGGCCCAGCAGTGCGTCCAGCTGCTCGGCCCGCTCGTCCAGCATCCGGTGCGGGTGCTCCATCACCGGCCGGGCCAGCGCGTGCGCCAGCCCCCGCTCCTCGCGCTCCAGCAGGGCGTGCGCGCACCGCCGGCCCCGGTCGCGCAGCATCCGTACCCGCGCCAGTTCCTCGCCCACGTCCGGGACGACCTTCTTGGCCGCGTCGGTCGGCGTGGAGGCGCGCAGGTCGGCCACCAGGTCCAGCAGCGGGGTGTCCGGCTCGTGCCCGATCGCCGAGACCACCGGCGTACGGCAGGCGGCCACCGTCCGGATCAGCTCCTCGTCGGAGAACGGCAGCAGATCCTCCACGCTGCCCCCGCCACGGGCCACCACGATCACGTCCACGTCGTCCCGCGCGTCCAGCTCCTTCACCGCCTGGACCACCTGCGGCACCGCGTGCACCCCCTGCACCGGCACATTGCGCACCTCGAAGCGCACGGCGGGCCAGCGGTGCCGGGCGTTCTCCAGCACGTCACGCTCCGCCGCCGAGGCCCGGCCGCACACCAGCCCGATCAGCTGCGGCAGGAACGGCAGCGGCTTCTTGCGGTCCGCCGCGAACAGCCCCTCCGCGGCCAGTGACTTCTTCAGCTGCTCCAGCCGCGCCAGCAGCTCACCCACGCCCACCGGCCGTATCTCCGCCGCCCGCAGCGAGAGCTGCCCGCGCGGGGCGTACCACTCCGGCTTGGCGAGCACCACGACCCGCGCGCCCTCGCCGACCACGTCCGCGACCGCGTCGAACACCTGCCGGTAGCAGGTCACGCTCACCGAGATGTCGTGCGAGGGGTCGCGCAGGGTCAGGAACACCACCCCGGCACCGGGCCGCCGCGACAACTGCGTGATCTGCCCCTCGACCCACACCGCGCCCAGCCGGTCGATCCAGCGTCCGATCAGCCGGGAGACCTCCCCGACCGGGAGCGGGGCCTCGGGCGACGTGTTCACAGCCATGCGGCGAGCGTAACGGCCGCCACCGACAACGGGGGTGCGCCGGGGGACACCCCCCGGGGGGATCTACGGGGTCCGGCACCCGGCCTTACGATGGGACGCATGACCGCTTCGCCTGGCCGCCGTGTCCTGCTCGCCGCCCCCCGTGGCTACTGCGCCGGTGTGGACCGCGCCGTGATCGCCGTCGAGAAGGCCCTGGAACAGTACGGGGCCCCGATCTACGTCCGGCACGAGATCGTCCACAACAAGTACGTCGTGCGGACCCTGGAGAAGAAGGGTGCGATCTTCGTCGAGCAGACGGACGAGGTGCCGCCCGGCCACATCGTGATGTTCTCCGCGCACGGCGTCGCCCCGGCCGTGCACGAGGAGGCGAAGCGCGGACAGCTGGCCACCATCGACGCCACCTGCCCGCTGGTCACCAAGGTCCACAAGGAAGCCGTCCGCTACGCCCAGGACGACTACGACATCCTCCTGATCGGGCACGAGGGGCACGAGGAGGTCATCGGCACCTCCGGCGAGGCCCCCGAGCACATCCAGCTCGTGGACGGCCCCGAGGACGTCGCCAAGGTCGAGATCCGCGACCCCTCCAAGGTGGTCTGGCTCTCCCAGACCACCCTCTCCGTGGACGAGACCATGGAGACCGTCGACGCCCTGAAGGCGAAGTTCCCCGGCCTGGTCTCCCCGCCCAGCGACGACATCTGCTACGCCACCCAGAACCGCCAGCTCGCGGTGAAGCAGATGGGCGCCGAGGCGGAGCTGGTCATCGTGGTCGGCTCGCGCAACTCCTCCAACTCCGTGCGGCTGGTCGAGGTCGCCAAGCTGGCCGGCTCCCGCGAGGCGTACCTCGTGGACTACGCGAGCGAGATCGACGAAGCCTGGCTGGAAGGCGTCACCACGGTCGGCGTCACCTCCGGCGCCTCCGTCCCCGAGGTCCTGGTCGAGGAGGTCCTCGAGTGGCTGACCCGGCGCGGCTTCGGCGACGTGGAGCTGGTCAAGGCGGCCGAGGAGTCCATCACCTTCTCGCTGCCCAAGGAACTCCGCCGCGACCTGCGCGAGGAAGCCGCCGCACTGGTGGCCCAGCGCGGCGGAATCGGCACGCCCGGGGCGTGACCGTCAGTCGTACGTCGTAACGTATGGCCATGCAGATCTTCGGCGTGGACATCGGCGGGTCCGGCATCAAGGGTGCCCCGGTGGACCTGGACAAGGGCGATCTCGCCCAGGAGCGCTGCAAGGTGCTCACCCCGCATCCGGCGACGCCCGAGGGTGTCGCCGACGGCGTCAAGGAAGTGATCGACCACTTCGGCTGGACCGGCCCGGTCGGGCTGACCTTCCCCGGAGTGGTCCAGGACGGCGCCACCATCCTCACCGCGGCCAACGTCGACAAGCGCTGGGTCGACACGGACGCCCGCACCCTGTTCAGCGAGAAGCTGGGCGGCCTGCCGGTCACGCTGGTCAACGACGCGGACGCGGCCGGCCTCGCCGAGATGCGGTTCGGCGCCGGGCGCGGACGGAAGGGCACGGTCATCGTGCTCACCTTCGGCACCGGCATCGGCAGCGCGGTCTTCACCGACGGCGTGCTGGTCGCCAACACCGAACTGGGCCACCTGGAGCTGGACGGCCACGACGCGGAGAAGAAGGCGTCCAGCAAGGCCAAGGAGGACGGCGACCTCAGCTGGGAGCACTGGGCGCGGCGGGTCGAGAAGTACCTCGCGCACCTGGAGATGCTGTTCTCGCCCGGCCTGTTCATCATCGGCGGCGGGGTGAGCCGCAAGGCCGACAAGTTCCTCCCGCACATCACCGGTGTCAAGGCCGAGATCGTCCCGGCCCAGCTCCAGAACAACGCGGGGATCGTGGGCGCGGCGATGCGCGCGGAGCAGCGGGCTTCGGCGGAGTAGCGCGGTGGTGGTGCCGGGGGCCTGTCCGGGCCGGGCAGGCCCCCGGCCCGGACAGCGTTTGAGCGTGAAGGTGAAGTCGCCGGACAGTCCGCTGTCGAGCCGGACCGCCGACACGAGGCTGCCCCGCGCGATCAGCCGGCCGACCTCGCCCCCGTGAGCCCGCACCCTTCGGCGATCAGCCGGACCGGACGGACCGGGACCCGCGCCGCGAAGCGGACCGCGACGTCGATCACCTCGCGGTCCAGGTGGTCCGGGCCGCCGGTGTCGAGCCGCCAGGCGCCGTACCGGTCGAGAGCGACGCGATTACGGCGCCGTACGACCGGGTCCTGGAGCAGCTCGGCCGCGAGGGCGGAGTCGTCGTCGTGCAGCCGGTCCAGCAGCTCGGGCCGTACCGAGCGGATGTTCGCCCGCTCCAGGACCGTGAGCTTCGCGGTGCCGCCGCAGCCCGTGCAGAGCACGAGCAGCCAGACGTCGACGAGCTTGTGGTGGGCGTTGACACGGAACTTCCCGTTCGCCCGGAAACGGCCGGACGCGCACGCGCGGCAGCGACGCCGGACCAGAGGCAGGCAGGTGGGTATGACCACCCGGTCGTGAAGCACGTGGGTACACCGGTTTCAGTGAGAGTTCGCAGCGGGAAGCGGCGTGGCGCCAAGGCGCGACGCGCGACGCGCGACAGATCAGCTCGCGGGGGGTCTCACACGGTGTGCAACGGCATGCCTTCCGCCCGGACGGCTCGGTCGGGCAGCACGGAGGCACCGCGCCAGGAGTTTCGGATCGCTCACTCGGGTGCGGCGCCATGCGCTGTCGGCTCTACGCTCGGCGCCGTCTGGCGCGGACCCAGCGCACCCGGCGTACGAGGACGATCACGCCCGCGACCAGCGTCCCGCCGTACAGCCACACGGCCTGGGTGGCGAGGCCGGTGAAGACGCCCATCAGGGAGCCGGGGAAGCCCGCGCTGCCGTCGGCGAGCGGGAAGAGCCCGGCGCCGAAGGCGATCGGCAGGGCGACGGGCGCGGTCAGCACGTCGCCGGCGCGCACCCAGAGCGCGGTCAGCACGCACACGGGCAGGAACAGCACGCCGTAGGCGATCAGGGACTCGAACAACAGGGCGTCCAGCGCCCCGAGCACCAGCATCGACGCCACGCAGAACAGGCCGCCGCCGAGCCCGGTGAGCCGGGGGTCGGGGAAGCGCCGGCCGGTGGGCGCGGGGCTGGGCTCGGCGACGGGGCCGCGTACGGCCTCGGGGCCGCGGCGGGCCACGACGGGCACCCCGGCCGAGCGGCGCGCGGCGTCCGGACCGCGCCGGGCCTGGGGCGGAAGGTGCGCGGGCGTGGGTGTGCCGCGTCGCGGCCCGTCTTTCGGAGGTCGCGTTCTGTGTTGCTCCACTGGACCAACTTAGGTCTGTTTATGTGCCGAATCGCCCTTCAGACACGCCGGAGACATGTCCGGGGACCGGTCCGACCGGGCGGGGGACGCTCCCGCGTACAGCCCGTCGCGGACGCCGTAAACTAATGGATCGGCCGGTGTCCCCTGGGCCCTGGCAGCCCCTGGCCCACTCCTCTACGGGAAGTCGCAACGTGTCGCTCACGATCGGAATCGTCGGCCTGCCCAATGTCGGCAAGTCGACCCTGTTCAACGCCCTGACCAAGAACGACGTGCTGGCGGCCAACTACCCGTTCGCCACGATCGAGCCGAACGTCGGCGTGGTGGGCGTGCCCGACGGCCGGCTGGCCCGGCTGGCGTCGGTCTTCTCGTCGGAGCGCATCCTGCCGGCGACGGTGGACTTCGTCGACATCGCGGGCATCGTGCGCGGCGCCTCCGAGGGGGAGGGCCTGGGCAACAAGTTCCTGGCGAACATCCGCGAGTCCGACGCGATCTGCCAGGTCATCCGTGCCTTCAAGGACGAGAACGTCGTGCACGTCGACGGCAAGGTCTCGCCCAAGGACGACATCGAGACGATCAACACCGAGCTGATCCTCGCCGACCTCCAGACCATCGAGAAGGTCCTGCCGCGCCTGCAGAAGGAATCGCGGATCAAGAAGGACGTCGCGCCGAAGGTGAAGGCGGTCGAGGAGGCGAAGGACATCCTGGAGAAGGGCGACACCCTCTCCTCCCAGGGCATCCTCCAGGGCTCGGAGCGCGCGGAACTCCTCCACGACCTGCACCTCCTCACGACCAAGCCCTTCCTCTACGTCTTCAACGTGGACGAGGACGAGCTGACCGACGAGGACTTCAAGAACGCCCAGCGCGCGCTGGTCGCCCCGGCCGAGGCGATCTTCCTCAACGCCAAGCTGGAGGCGGACCTCGCGGAGCTGGACGAGGAGGACGCGATGGAACTCCTCGAGTCCGTCGGCGCCGAGGAGCCCGGCCTCGCCACCCTCGCCCGCGTCGGCTTCAACACCCTCGGCCTCCAGACCTACCTCACGGCCGGCCCCAAGGAATCCCGCGCCTGGACCATCCCCAAGGGCGCCACCGCCCCCGAGGCCGCCGGCGTCATCCACACCGACTTCCAGAAGGGCTTCATCAAGGCGGAGGTCATCTCCTTCGAGGACCTCATCGACACGGGGTCCGTGGCGGAGGCCCGCGCCAAGGGGAAGGCCCGGATGGAGGGCAAGGAGTATGTGATGCGGGACGGGGATGTGGTGGAGTTCCGGTTCAACGTGTGAGCGGATGAAATGACACCACGTCGTTGACGTGGCAAACGTGGAGGTCAGATAAGGTCCGTCTCTCCGGAGGTGGACCCCTGGCCTTTCCCCGTGCCGGATGGGTGCTGGATCGGCTGAGTGGCCATCAGTCGGTTCCCCTCTGAGATGACACCAAGAGTGGTACGTTATTGAGTACCGCTCGATGGAAAAAAACAGTCATGTCCATAACTGCGAGTGAAGCGCGCAAGGAACTGTTTCCGTTGATCAAAAAGGTCAACGAGAACCATGAGGCCGTCGAGATCGTCTCCAAGCACGGCAATGCGGTGCTTGTCTCGGCCGACGTGAGGCTCGTATTCGAGGATCAGGGCTGGGAGGACTACACGTCCTGGCTCAAGAACGACCGCAAGATGCGCGCCCGGATCAACAAGCTCATCGAAGATGTCAGGCGTGACCCTTTCGCTGGCATCGGCAAGCCGGAGCGCTGGAGTATCACCTGCATCGGGCCTGGTCGCGACGGATCGACGAAGAGCATCACCTCGTCCATCTGGTGACTCACAAGGAGATCGTCATCCTCACTGCCCGGTATCACTACTGATCGGTGAGTGTTAAACGTGCTGGGGCGTCACTTCCGTGCCGGGAATACCTATTTCGAACCCCGGTTTTCGCAGGTGTGATCCTTGTGTTCGACGTTCAGCTCCGCCGTAGCCGCGTTCCGGTGCAGCCTTTCGCGCGGCGAAATGGGGAGTCGCTGAATGGCTGATGTGGTCCGGGGGTAGCGGGGCTGAGGTCATGTGCGGGACAAGGCAGGGGCACTTGCTGACCGCCCTGTGGAGGAGCGGCAGGGCACTCACGTTCAGGGCGGTTGGGGTCAGGTGGAAGGTGAGGGCCAGGGCGGTGGCCGGTGCCGGGTCCGGTTCATAGCCGGCGGGGAGCAGGGTGCTCGCGCGGAACCAGGCGATGGTCGTCAGAGCCGAGGACGGCATGGCCGCCAGGGTCCACAGGGCCAGGCCGGGTGGCTGATCGCGTCGCCGGGGAGGGACGCGGGGACGCCCAGGGGGGTCGGGAGCGCCGTGTACAGGGTGATCAGTCGCTTGCTCATGAGGTGTTCGCGGGGCTCAGGTGCATGGCGGGGTACGGGGTCGGGCTGGTGACCCACCCCGAAGTCAGCAGGAGGCGTGGGGTGTGGGTGGTGGTGAGGAAGGCGAAGGGGCGGTCGTAGGTGAGGGTCAGGACGGTGGTGGTGTGGGGGAGTCGGGGTGGGGCGGCGCCCGGGGTGGCTGCCGCCGCCGTCACCGCTCCGGCCTGGAACCCCCTCGCGCTGAACCGGGCCACCGCCGACTGGCGGGCCGCGCCGATCGTGAGGGGCGTGCCGGTGATGCCGGGGAAGTGCGCGTTCGGGGTCGTGGGCAGGCCGAAGAGGTGCGGGTCGGCCAGCAGGTCGTGGTCGGCGCGCACCTCGTACGCCACCGTGCGGACGTCCAGGGCCAACGGCTCCGGGGTCGCGGACGGGCGCTGCTCCACGTGCAGGCCCGGTCCCACGTGCCCCAGAGGCAGCCGGCCGCCCTCGGTGAACGGGAGCGTGCGCTCCACCAGGCCCACCCCGGCCGTGATGACCTGACCCGGGGTCATGCCCTCGTCACCGAGCACCAGGTGGATGTCGATGCCGTTGTCCCCGGGGACGGTCAGCGCGGTGACATGGCCGCCCGGTGTCGCCGCCACACCGACCCGGTCCGGCCGCACCGACCGGCGGAACAGGCCGAGCAGGGTGCGGCCCCGCCAGGGCCCGTGCTCCGGGCGCAGCGGCGTCTCGGTGAAGGGCCGGCGCCATTCCGTACGCAGGGAGAGGGCGCTCGCCAGGACCAGCCGGGCGTCCCGCGTGAGTCTGAGCGGCATCCGCTCGACCAGGCCGCCGGTGCGTTCTGCCGCCCAGGCGTCGAGGCGTTCCTGCGCGGTGATCAGGTCGTCGCCGAAGGTGCCCTGTGTCCCGGCGGGCAGCCCGGCCCGCCAGTCGTCCCGGAGGCGTAACGACTGGTGGGTCCAGAGGCCGAGTGCCGCGTCCAGGCCGGTCACCGAGGCCAGTTCGGCGAGGAGTGTACGGGCCACGGAGGCCGCCACATCCGCGGGGACGCCGAGCGCCTCCGACAGTTCCGCCCGCGCGTGGCCGCCCGCGCCGTCCGCCAGGAAGGCCAGCAACGGCCACACCCCGGCCGCCGAGAACGCCGTCCCGTCGTCCGCCGCGACCGTCCGCGCCCACCTCGCGGTGAGGCCGTTGACCGCCCGTATACCGCCGTCGCTCATTCCGTCCCCCACGCTCTGCCCGCCCCCAAGTCCGTTCCGCGCGTGGCCCGTTCGGAGCCCGGTCGCTTTCCGGTCCTGGCCGGACCCGCTCACCCCCGCGCGCGTTCGTACGGTAGCCCGGCCGGGGTCCGCGTCCGCCCCGCTGCCGCGACTCGTCCCGAGAACGGTACCGATGTCCGTGTTTCCCGCCCCCCGGAATCGGCCGCCCGAGGGGGAGGACTCGAGGTGTGATCCAGGCTCGGTGGGGGAGTCATGGGCGGAGAAAGCCGCCGCGCGCCGGAGAGGGGCGCCCCTGGCGGGAGAAAGTCGCTGGACGCAGGTGTGCGCGGCACCCCGTCATCACATCGAGTGATTCTCTGGCCTTTGCTTGCATGGCACAACCCACGGTTGCCAGGCTGTTGCTGTCTGTACAACCTGATGGGAGCGGCCAGTGACATTCGGTGAGCAGCCGGCGTACCTGCGTGTGGCGGGTGATCTCCGCCAGAAGATCGTCGACGGTTCACTGCCGCCCCATACCCGTCTCCCGTCGCAGGCCCGCATCCGCGAGGAGTACGGCGTCTCGGACACCGTCGCGCTGGAGGCCCGCAAGGTGCTGATGGCCGAGGGGCTGGTCGAGGGGCGGTCCGGCTCGGGCACCTATGTGCGCGAGCGGCCGGTGCCCCGCAGTGTGGCCCGCTCGGGGTACCGCCCCCAGGGCGGGGCCACCCCCTTCCGGCAGGAACAGGCCGACGCGACCGCGCGCGGCACCTGGGAGTCCAGCAGCGAGCGGGCGGAGGCGGCGGCGGAGATCGCCGAGCGGCTCGGCCTCCAGCCGGGCGAGCGCGTGATGCGCACCAAGTACCTGTTCCGGGACGCCGGGGAGCCGATGATGCTCTCCACCTCCTGGGAGCCGCTCGCCGTGACCGGCCGCACCCCGGTCATGCTGCCCGAGGAGGGTCCGCTCGGCGGGATGGGCGTCGTCGAGCGGATGCGCGCCATCGACGTGATCGTGGACAACGTCACCGAGGAGGTCGGCGCCCGCCCCGGCCTCGCCGAGGAGTTGCTCCTCCTCGGCGGTGTCCCCGGCCATGTGGTCCTCGTCATCCAGCGCACCTACTACGCCTCGGGCCGACCGGTGGAGACCGCCGACGTCGTCATCCCCGCCGACCGCTATCAGGTCGCGTACCACCTCTCCGTGCGGTAGGACCCCGGTGCGGTGGCGCACACCGGACGCGCCCCCCGGGGTGGGCGTGCGTGTGCGAACCGCGCGCCCGACCTCGCCGTCCCGCCGCGATCCGGCCGTTCTGCCTGCTGGCCGCCGGTCGGCCCGGTTCGCGCACTCGTTCCCCGGCCTCGCCGGACGCGGCGCGTTCGATTTCGCGCGCCCCCCGCGTTCTGGCCGGTTGCGTGCCTCTTCGTGAAAAGCCGTATTCGCTGTGTGAAGGTTGGGCGTACGCTCGGGCATATGCGTATCGCGGTTTCCTCGGGCGGGACACCTCGGGGCCCCGGAACAGGGAGCGGGTGGGGCGGGTGCGGAGGGGCACGGGAAGGGAAACGGTGGGGGCGATGAACGAGGGTGCGGTCGTTCTGTCCTGGCTCGTCGTACGGCAGGACGACAACGGCAATCGCTACCGTGTCGGCCGGTACGCGACCCGGGCCGAGGCCCAGAAGATCGCCGAGAGCCTCGACGGCCACGGGCACAAGCAGCTCTACTCCGTGGAGCGCGTGAGTCAGCACGGCGAGAGCACGCGCAACTGACACGGCCGGCCGGGCGCGCGCTCCCGTAGGCTCCGGGCCATGACCGAACGGATCGTGGTGGTGGCAGCCGCCCTGCTCGACGGGGACCGGCTGCTCGCCGCGCGCCGCAGCGGGCCCCCGGAGCTGGCCGGACGCTGGGAGCTGCCCGGCGGCAAGGTCGAGCCCGGCGAACGACCCGACGACGCCCTCGTGCGCGAACTGCGCGAGGAACTGGGCATCGAGTCCGAAACGGTCGAACGCGTGCCGGGCCAGTGGCCCCTGAAATCCCCTTACGTGCTGTGGGTGTGGACGGCCCGGCTCCGTCCGGGCTCCCCGGACCCCGAGGCTCTCCAGGACCACGACGAGCTGCGCTGGCTCACCCCCGACCGCCTCTGGGAGGTCCCCTGGCTCGACCAGGACGTCCCGGCCGTCCGTGAGATCGCCGCACGCCTGGGCGCGCGGGCGCGCTGATCGGCGTACGGGTGCGCGGCCCGGCGCACGGACCCGGCTCCGGACCGGGCCTCGCGGCGTGTACGCCGTTCATGCCACCATGCCCCGGCCTGCGCGGTACTGCCCCCGAATACCGGGTAGGTGGCCAGTAACCCCATGAAATCGGACATGGGTGGGCTCGCTTGCCTGGGAAGTGATCGGCGTGTTCGACACCGAGGGCGACTGCGCCGAGTGGACGTTCCCCTCGGAACCCGGCGCCGCGCGCGCGGCCCGCGCCGCTGTCCGGGGCCAGTTGGGCGGCTGGCACCTCGACTTCCTCGCCGATCTGACGGCGTTGCTGGTCAGCGAGCTGGTGACCAACTCCCTGCGGCACGCCGACGGCCCGATCGGACTGCGTCTGGTCCGCCCCGGCGAGTTCGACGGCGCCCTGCTGGTGGAGGTCTCCGACCAGGTGCCGGACCCGCCGCGCGAGCGTGTCGCGCGCCCCGAGGACGAGAGCGGCCGGGGACTCCAGCTGGTCGCCGGCTCCTCCCGCCGCTGGGGCACCCGGCCCGGCGGCGGCGGCAAGACCGTCTGGTTCGAACTCGCCATCCCGGAATGATGCCCCCGGGCGCCGTACGACCCGGAGCGCGGGCGGGTGCATCGGGGGCACGGCGGGGTGAGCGGGGGGTACGCGGTGGGTGCGCGCGCCCCCGCGTGGGTCGGCTCGTGCCCCGGTGCGCAAGCGCGTTGCCGGGCGCGTGATTCGAGGCAGTGTTCCCTGGTTAGAAGACTGGAAGTGTTGTCGCCGCCCGGTCCGGAAGGCACCCGTACCGAGCTGTGATCGTGAACACCGTGTCGTGCGGCGCCGTAGTGCTGGATACTGCGGGCAGCCGCCCCCGGTGACCGGTGCCGGGCGCGGTGAGCTGGAGGGGACGGTTCGCGTGAGCGAGATACCAGCGAAGGCCACGGAGTCCGAGGACCCGTCGGGCGGCGCGATGGCCCGGGTCGCCGAGGAGGCGGCCCCCGCCGACATGTGGCAGAGCAGTCCGCCCGGCTCGATCTACGACTACATAAAGGTCGCGTCCTTCTCGCTGAGTTCCGGCGGGCTGATCGAGCAGTGGAGCCTGCGCGCCGAACAGCTCTTCGGCGTCCCCGCCGGGCGGGCCGTGGGGCTCGACCCGATCGAGGCGTTCGTCGACCCCGACCTGCGCAGCCATGGCCAGCGCAAGATGGCCGAGATCCTGGACGGGCGGGAGTGGACCGGGGTGGTCCCCTTCCGGATGCCGGCCGCGCCGGACGGCTCGCCCGGTGAGGAGGGCATGGCCGAGGTCTACGTCATGCCCACCCGGACCGCCGAGGGCGACAAGGCCGCCGTGTGCATCGTGGTGGACGTGCGGACCCTGCGCGGTATGGAGACCGACCTCGCCGCCTCGCAGGCGATTTTCGGCCAATCTCCCTTCGGCTTCCTGCTGATCGACACCGAGCTGCGGGTGCGGCGGGCCAACTCGCGGTTCGCCTCGATCTTCGGCGGGGTCCCGGACGACCACCGGGGCAGGGGCGTGCACGACTATCTCCCGCGCGCCGAGGCCGACCGCGTGGCGGCCACCATGCGCCGGGTGCTGGAGACCGGCGATTCCGTCACGGACATGCATGTCACCGGCTTCGTGCCGAACTCCGAGGAGCGCCGGCACTGGTCCATCAACCTCTACCGCGTGCACAGCGGCAGCGGGCGCCCCATCGGGGTGGCCTGGCTCGGCACCGACATCACCGCCCGGCGCGAGGCCGCCCGCGAGGCCGCCTCCGCGCGGCGCAACCTCGCCCTGCTCAACGAGGCCGGCGCCCGGATAGGGAACTCCCTCGACCTGGAGACGACCGCCCGCGAACTGCTCGACGTGGTCGTTCCCGGCTTCTGTGACCTGGCCACCGTCGACCTCTACCAGGCCCTGCTGACCGGCGACGAGGCCCCGCCCAAGCTGGCCGACGGCAGCGCGGAACTGCGCCGGGTCGCCTTCGCCAGCGCCGTCTCCGACGCGCCGTTCGGCGGCTCGGGGGAGCGGGTGGAGCTGGGCGCGGTGCACCGCTTCCCGTTCAGCTCGCCCTGCGCGGACGCCCTGCGCACCGCCCGGCCGCAGCGGGTGCCCGCCGAGGAGGGCGGCCTCGTGCAGTCCACGCTGGCCGTGCCGATGGTCGCGCACGACACGGTCGTGGGCATCGTGCAGTTCGCCCGCACCAAGGGCAGCGAGCCGTTCGGGGACCGGGACCGCGACCTCGCGGTGGAGCTGGCCGCGCGTGCCGCCGTCTGTATCGACAACGCCCGGCTCTACCGGCGCGAACACGAACGCGCGCTGATGCTCCAGCGGTCCCTGCTCCCGCCCGGCGACCCCGAGGCGTCCGGCCTGGACATCGCCTGCCGCTACCTGCCGGGCAACGCGGCCACCGAGGTCGGCGGCGACTGGTTCGATGTCATCGAACTACCCGGCCACCGCACGGCGTTGGTGGTCGGCGATGTGATGGGCCGCGGCCTGCGGGCGGCCGTGGCGATGGGTGAACTCCGCACGGCGGTACGCACCTTGGCCCTGCTCGACCTCGAACCGGCCGAGGTGCTCTCCGCGCTGGACGAGATCGCCCGCGGTCTCGGCACCCCCGGCGGGGTGCAGCAGGCCACCCGCGCGGCCCGCCAGCCGCGCGACGCCGACCTGAGCGAGGTCTACCTCGCCACCTGCGTGTACGCGGTCTACGACTCCGTCACCCGGCGCTGCACCTTCGCCAACGCCGGGCATCTGCCGCCGGTTTTGGTGGAGCCCGGCGAGCCCGCGCTGATGCTCGACGTGCCGCCCGGGATGCCGCTGGGCGTGGGCGGCGAGCCGTTCGAGGAGGTGGACGTCGACCTGCCCGAGGGCGCCCTGCTCGCCCTCTACACCGACGGTCTGGTCGAGTCCCGCGACCATCCGCTGGACGAAGGGCTCCAGGCGTTCGTGCAGGCGCTCACCGACCCCTCCCGGCCGCTGGAGGACGTCTGCGACCACGTCCTGAACAGCCTCGACACCCGGCACGGCGAGGACGACATCGCCCTGCTCATGGCCCGCGTCCAGGGCCTGCCCGCCGAGTCGGTCGGCGACTGGACGCTGCCGCGCGAGCCGCGCAGCGTGGGCCGGGCCCGTGAGTACGCGCGGGCGCAGCTGCTCAGCTGGGACCTGGAACCCCTGGTCGATACCACGGAACTCCTGGTCAGCGAGCTGGTGACCAACGCCCTGCGGTACGGCGAGGGCGAGATCAGGCTCCGGCTGCTGCTGGACCGCACCCTGGTCTGCGAGGTCTGGGACGCCGGTCTGGTCCAGCCCCGCAGGCGCCGTGCCCGCGACACCGACGAGGGCGGGCGTGGGCTGCAACTGGTCGGGCTGCTCAGCGCGGCCTGGGGCTCCCGGCGTACCCCGCGCGGCAAGACGGTGTGGTTCGAGCTGCCGCTCCCCGGTGCCGACAGCCCGCTGACCGACCCGGCGGAGGCGCTGCTCAGCCTGTTCTGAGGGGCCCGGCGGAGGCGTCGTCAGTCCGGTCGGGGGCGGGAGTGGTCGTGGGTCTCCGGGCCGCCGTCGCTCACCGGCGGGTCGTGGTCCGGCTCCCCGCGCCGGAGCGCCCCGGCGGAGTCCTCCGCCTCGGACGCCGGTACCCCGCGCGTCCGTACGTCCCGCTCGGCCGACTCCAGGGCCCGGCGGGCCAGGGCGGCCGCCTCGACGGGGTGCGGTGCGGCGAGGGTGCGTACCGCTGCCGCCAGGAGGGAGCGGGCGTCGGCGGCCACCGCGCCGCGGTGCACCGCGACGAAGTCCTCGGCCTCGCCGGTCGCGGCCCGCGCCACCAGGTCGGCGGCGGTGTCCAGCACCCCGGTCCGGGCGCCGGGCAGCCGGACGAGGGCGCGGGTGATCCGCCGCAGCGCGGCCAGCGGGTCGTACGGGCCCGCCGTCAGTTCCTCGCGTACGGCGGCCAGCGTGCCGTCCGCGCCCGGGGGTGCCGGTGCGGCCGCAGCCAGTACCGCCTCCGCCCCGGTCAGCGCGGCCGGTACCAGCGCCGCGGCCTCCCGCAGCCGGCGGGCCGTGCGGTCCAGCCCGGCGAGCAGGATGCCGGCCTGCGCCACGGCGCCCTCGGCGGACCGGAGTTGCCACGTCCCGCGCTCGTCCTCACCCGAGTCGGCGGCGCGGCGGGCGTCGTTGATCCGGGAGGTGGCGAACACCAGCCGGTCCATGGCCTCTTCGACGCACCCGGCGGCCCGTGCTCCGGCCGAAGGACCGTACCGTGCGCGCAGTCCGGCAGCCGTGGCCCGCCCGTCCGACGCACGCGCTGCCAGCCCGCGGAACGCCCTCTCCGCGATGTCGAGCGCCGGGCCCAGCGGCCGGTCCAGGTCCGCCGCGCGCGCGTCCAGCACCCGCTCCGCCTCCGCGCACCTGCCGACGACGCCGGCCAGGATCTGTCGCCGGTCCACGGGATCGTGGGGTTCGCCCTCCTCGTACCGCTGCCACAGGCTGAAGGCGGCGGAGAGTTCGGTGCGGGCGGTGTGGATCGCCCGGCGGAAGGGGGTGAGGGTGCGCTCGTCGATGAGCGCGGCCGCGAAGGGCAGCTCCTCCTCGCAGGTCCGGACGCGGTCGTCCGCCCGGACCAGGGCCGCGCGGGCCTGGCGGTCGGTCTCGGCCGGTGCGGCGACGGCCGGCGCGGCGGAGGTCACACCGGGCGAGCGGCGGCTCCGGCGTACCCAGCCGTACGCGGCCAGCACCCCGGCGGTGCCGAGCACGGCGACCGGGAGGATCAGGTCGACGGCGGACGACTCGTCGTCGCGGGGAGCGGAGGCCGCCCCGGACGCGGCGGGGGTCGCGTGCGCGGGCGGTGAGGCGGTCGCCGGTTCCTGGGCCGCCAGGACCGGGATCGCCAGCCAGCCCGCCCCGGCGACCACGCCCACCAGCGCGTGCGCGACCCGCACCCGTATGTGCGCCGTGGCATGCCGGGGGCGGCCCCGGACCGGGGAAGACGTCACCTTCGGGAGCGTATGGGCGGGTGCGCGGCTCCGCGAGCGGGCGGGGTTGCGCCGCACGGGTGGGGTTGCCGTCCGGCGCGGTCGTGTCGCCCCGTCTTCCCCGGTGCGGTCGTTTTCAGTTAGTGCATAGATCTGATCAGCTCCATATACCGCCAAAAGTGGTCAACACGCCCGCGGCTTTCCGGAGGTAGCAGAGATGTCCCACGACGGCGCCGGCTCACGTGCGGTCCTGCGCGCGACCGCCTTCCTCACCGCGGGCGCCCTCGCGGTGCCCCTCCTCGCCGGCTGCGGCTCGGACGAGAAGGCCGGCCGCCCGCTGGCCGGACAGGACATCGCCCAGGTCAGCCGGGGCAAAGTCGCCGAGGGCGGCACCGTCAAGTGGGCCATGGACGCACTGCCGGAGACCCTGAACGCCTACCAGGCCGACGCCGACGCGGGCACCACCCGGGTCGCCCAGGCCGTGCTCCCCTCGATGTTCCAGCCCGACGCGAACGGCCGCCCGGCGGTGAACCCGGCCTACCTGGAGTCGGCCAAGGTCATCGAGACCGAGCCGCGCCAGGTGGTGCTGTACAAGCTGAACCAGCAGGCCGTCTGGAGCGACGGCCGCGAGATCGGCGCCGCCGACTTCGTCGCCCAGTGGCGCGCCCTGTCCGGCACGGACAGCGCCTACTGGACCGCCCGCAACGCCGGGTACGACCGCATCGCCAAGATCGAGCGCGGCGCCAGCGACCTCCAGGTCCGGGTCACCTTCTCCCGTCCGTACGCCGACTGGAAGTCGCTGTTCTCCCCGCTGTACCCGAAGGACGTCATGGGCACCCCGGACGCCTTCAACGACGGCGCCCGGCGCAAGCTCGGGACCACCGCGGGCCCCTTCAAGGTGGACAGGGTCGACACCGCGGCCAAGGACGTCGTCCTCACCCGCAACCCGCGCTGGTGGGGGCAGCCCGCCAAGCTCGACCAGATCACGCTGCACACCGTCGCCCGCGAGAACCGGTCCGCCGCGCTCGCCGACGGGACCGTGGACATCGCCGACATCGACGCGGCGGAGGCCCAGCGGATCGGCGGCGCCGCGGGCGGCACCGGCGCGGGCAGCCCGCTCGTGGGCGGTGGCAGGACCAGCGCCAAGAAGCTCCGCTCCTGGGCGCTCGCCCACGGGATGGAGTCGGGCGAGGTGGCGCACGCGAGCCGGAAGAAGCTGCGCGAGGCCATCACCCGGTACCTGGCCGAGCAGGAGGCGCTGCGCTCCTTCGACGTACGCAAGTCGCTGGAGCCCGCCTACACCCAGCTCGCCCTGAACGGTGCCGGCGGGGTGCTCGCCGACGAGCGGGTGCGCCGGGCCGTGGCCCGCGCGCTGGACCGCAAGGAACTGGCCAGGCTGGTGCTCACCCCGCTCGGCCTGCCCGCCGAGCCGGTCGGCAGCCACCTCGCGCTGGCCGGCCAGCCGGCCTACGCGGACAACAGCGGTGCCCTGGGCGGTCAGGACACCAAGGAGGCGCAGGCCCTGCTCGCGGAGGCCGGCTGGGTGGCGGGCGGCCCGGTCAAGACAGGGAAGAAGCCCGACAAGGCCGCCGGCCCGGAGAGCTCCACCAAGGACGACGAGGACCCGTCCGAGGGCGGCAAGGACGGCGAGTACATCGTCGGCGAGGACGACAAGAACCACGGCGACGAGAAGCACGGCGACAAGGGCGACGACGGCAAGAGTCACGACGACAAGTCCGACGGCAAGCAGTACACCGGCCAGGGCGGCGCCCCCGGCGCGTACGCCCCCAAGGGCACCGCGGCCCCCGCGGGCGCGGTCAACGGTCCGCTCGCCAAGGACGGCCAGGCGCTCAACCTCCGCTTCGTGCTCCCCACCGGCGCGGGCTCGGAGACCCTGAACACCGTCGCCGGGCGGATCTCCGTGATGCTGGCGAAGGTCGGCATCCGCACCACCGTCGTCAAGGTCCCGGACGAGAGCTACTTCAAGGACCACATCGCGGCCGGCGACTTCGACCTCGCCCTGTACTCCTGGCCCGCCTCCGCGTTCCCGGCCACCGACGCCCGCCCGATCTTCGCCAAGCCCGCGCCCGCCGCCGACGGTTCGGTGAACGTCGAGCAGAACTACACCCGCGTCGGCACCGACCAGGTGGACCAGCTCTTCGACCAGGCCGCCTCGACGCTGGACGAGGACGAGTCGCGCGACCTCATCTGCAAGGCCGACACCCGGATCTGGGCGGCCGCCGGCTCCATCCCGCTCTACCAGCGCCCGCAGCTGGTGGGCGTCCGGAAGACCTTGGTCAACGCGGGCGCCTTCGGTTTCCAGACCCCGGTCTACGAGGACATGGGCTTCCTGAAGAAGGGCGCGAAGGCCGCGCCGAGCCCGTCGAAGAGCTGACCGGGAGCCGACCGGGAGCCGACCGGAACCGGCCCTGCGTGGCCCTGCGGAGGCCGTCCCCCACAGGGCCACGTACCATGGGGTGAGGCCGTGGCGTGTCCAGCCCGGCAGGTCCCGCGCAGCAGAATCCGGCGCAGGGCAGTCCGCACACTCCGGGAGAACGCCGCAATATGGCCACGCGCCACGACATCCGTAACGTCGCCATCGTCGCCCATGTCGACCATGGCAAGACCACCATCGTCGACGGCATGCTGAAGCAGGCCGGCGCGTTCGCCGCCCACCAGCTCGACTCCGTCGACGACCGCATGATGGACTCGAACGACCTGGAGCGTGAGAAGGGCATCACGATCCTCGCCAAGAACACGGCGGTGAAGTACCACCCCAAGGACGGTGGGGACGCGATCACGATCAACATCATCGACACCCCCGGCCACGCCGACTTCGGTGGCGAGGTCGAGCGTGGTCTGTCGATGGTCGACGCTGTCGTCCTGCTCGTCGACGCCTCCGAGGGCCCGCTGCCGCAGACCCGCTTCGTGCTGCGCAAGGCGCTCCAGCAGCGGCTCCCCGTCATCCTGTGCATCAACAAGACGGACCGCCCGGACTCGCGCATCGACGAGGTCGTCAACGAGACGTACGACCTCTTCCTCGACCTGGACGCGGACGAGGAGCAGATCGAGTTCCCGATCGTCTACGCCTGCGGCCGTGACGGCATCGCCTCGCTGACCAAGCCGGAGAACGGCACGGTCCCGCCGGACTCCACCAGCCTGGAGCCCTTCTTCTCCACGATCCTGGAGCACGTCCCGGCCCCGACGTACGACGAGGACGCGCCGCTCCAGGCCCACGTCACCAACCTCGACGCGGACAACTTCCTCGGCCGTATCGCGCTGCTCCGCGTCGAGCAGGGCGAGCTGCGCAAGGGCCAGACGGTCGCCTGGATCAAGCGCGACGGCACGGTCCAGAACGTCCGCATCACCGAGCTGATGATGACCGAGGCGCTCACCCGCAAGCCGGCCGAGGTGGCGGGCCCCGGTGACATCTGCGCCGTCGCCGGTATTCCGGACATCATGATCGGTGAGACCCTCGCCGACCCGGAGAACCCCGTCGCGCTCCCGCTGATCACGGTGGACGAGCCCGCGATCTCCATGACCATCGGCACCAACACCTCGCCGCTCGTCGGCCGTGGTGGCACGGGCAAGGGCGCGGACGCCAAGTCCGCCGTCAAGGACCGCAAGGTCACCGCCCGCCAGGTCAAGGACCGCCTGGACCGCGAGCTGATCGGCAACGTCTCCCTCCGCGTGCTCGACACCGAGCGCCCGGACGCCTGGGAGGTCCAGGGCCGTGGTGAGCTGGCGCTCGCCATCCTGGTCGAGCAGATGCGCCGTGAGGGCTTCGAGCTGACCATCGGCAAGCCGCAGGTCGTCACCCAGCTGATCGACGGCAAGGTGCACGAGCCGGTCGAGCGCATGACGATCGACGTCCCCGAGGAGCACATGGGCGCGGTCACGCAGCTCATGGGCGTCCGCAAGGGCCGCATGGACAACATGTCGAACCACGGCTCCGGCTGGGTCCGCCTGGAGTTCGTCGTCCCCTCCCGCGGCCTCATCGGCTTCCGTACGGAGTTCCTGACCGGTACGCGCGGCACCGGCATCGCCCACTCCATCCACGAGGGCCACGAGCCGTGGTTCGGCACCCTGACGACCCGCAACAACGGCTCCCTCGTCGCCGACCGCTCCGGCTCCGTCACCGCGTTCGCGATGACGAACCTCCAGGAGCGCGGCGTGCTGTTCACCGACCCCGGCACCGAGGTGTACGAGGGCATGATCGTCGGCGAGAACTCGCGCTCCGACGACATGGACGTGAACATCACCAAGGAGAAGAAGCTCACCAACATGCGGTCGGCGTCGGCCGACTCCTTCGAGGCGATCGTCCCGCCGCGCAAGCTCTCCCTGGAGCAGTCGCTGGAGTTCTGCCGCGACGACGAGTGCGTCGAGGTGACCCCGGAGGCGGTCCGCATCCGCAAGGTCGTCCTCGACCAGAAGGAGCGCGGCCGCACGGCGAGCCGCGCCAAGCACGGCTGACAGCCGCACAGGCCGGCCCGAGCGCCGGCCGGCTGTGCCCGGCCGTCCCCTTTCCCGGGGG
>NZ_JBHXLV010000116.1:0-20730 GCF_042721685.1 Streptomyces sp. NPDC058459
GGATCAGACGGTGCCGCTCGCGGAGACCTCGACCTTGCCCTTGGGGGCGCCGCTGCCGCTGCCGAGGGACTCGACGCGGTCCACGATGTCCTGGCCCTCGACGACCTCGCCGAAGACGACGTGCTTGCCGTCCAGCCAGGGCGTCACGACCGTGGTCACGAAGAACTGCGAGCCGTTGGTGTTCGGGCCCGCGTTCGCCATGCTCAGCAGGTACGGGCGGTCGTGCTTGAGGTTGAAGTTCTCGTCGGCGAACTTCTCGCCGTAGATGCTCTTGCCGCCGGTGCCGTTGCGCTGGGTGAAGTCGCCGCCCTGCAGCATGAACTGCGGGATGACGCGGTGGAACGGGGAACCGGCGTAGCCGAAGCCGTGCTCGCCGGTCGCCAGCTCGCGGAAGTTCTTCGCGGTCTTGGGCACGACGTCGTCGAAGAGGCGGAACACGATGCGGCCCGCCGGCTCGTCGTTGATGGTGATGTCGAAGTACACGTTGTCGCTCATGGAGATCAACCTACCGTCGGTCGGCCCCACACGTTCGCCCGAGCCGGGCACGGCCCACCGGGGGAGGAGGGGCCGACCTAACGCACTCGCACTGAGATACGCGTACGCGAACATGCACGGCATGCCTTGACCGACCGAACTGTCCTGTCACCCAATGGTGGTGAGCCACCTACCGGGGCCGGGCCTGCGCGACAGCAAACCCCGGCCCCGGCTACCAGGTCACCGGCAGTGTTCTCGGACCGCGAATCAGGCCGTCCCGCTGGAACTCCACCTCCTCGGGTGGTACGGCGAGCCGGAGCGCGGGGAACTCGTCCATCACTGCCTCGATCAGCACCTCGGCCTCCATCCTGGCCATCAGCGCGGCCAGACAGAAGTGCGGGCCGTGTCCGAACGCCACATGCCCCGCGCCGGTGCGGTCGAAGTCCAGCAGGTCCGGAGCGGGGAAAACCGCGGGGTCCCGGTTGGCGGCCACATACGCGTTGTAGACCACGTCTCCCTCACGGATCAGCCGGCCGCCGATCCGCACGTCCGCCAGGGCGATACGGGGGATGCCCACACCGTTGCGGTGCGGAACGAACCGGAACAGCTCCTCCACCGCCTTCGGCAGCAGCTCAGGCTCCCGGCGCAGCCGCGCGAACTGGTCCGGATGGGTGAGCAGCGCGTACATCATGGAACCGCTGTTGTTGCGCACCGCGTGGCCGCCGCTGACGTACACGGCCATGGCCAGCGAGATCGCCTCGTCGTCGGTGATCTCACCGCTCGCGGTGGCCGCGGCCAGCACCCCGGCCAGGTCGTCGCGGGGTTCGGTACGGCGCCGCTCCAGCAGGGCGACGACCCGGCTCCGGGTGTCCTGCCGGGCCGCCTGGTTGCGCTCCCTCGCGTCCGCCTTCGTCAGCAGCGCCTCGGACTTGCCGGCCCAGTCGCGCCAGTCGTCCTCGTCGGCGCCCAGGAAGGCGCAGACCACCGAGATCGGGAACGGGGTGTACAGGTGCTCCATGAGGTCGCCGGGGGCGCCCGCACTCCGCATGCCCGCCAGCAGCCGGTGGGCGGTGCGCTCGGCGAGCGGCCGCAGCCGCGCCATGCTCTTCGCGGTGAACGCCCGCGCCACCACCCGGCGCAGCACGGTGTGCCGGGGCGGGTCGACGTACTGGAGGCCGGCCGTCCGTGACGCCACGGTCTGGGGTGCCATGCTGGTCACCGAACGTCCCAGCAGCTCCGCGCGGGAGAAGCGGGGGTCGGACGTGACGAAGCGGACGTCCTCGTAACGCGTGACCAGCCATGCGTGCCCCTCCCCGTAGGGCAGCCGGATGCGGGTGACCGGCTCGTCGCGCAGGAGCGAGTCCAGGAACGGATCGGGGTCCAGCGCGGGCAGATCCTCCACCAGCCAGGGCCGCACGGGCGGCGGGGGTGGTGAGGAGGGTACGGGCTCGACGGACGCGGAGTCGAAGGTCATGGCGGGTCCCTTCTCCAGCAGTGTCCGCCAGCCTCCCGCAGCCGCACCCGTCCCGCATGCGGGGTTCCGCCACATCAGCGGTCCCCCTGCCGCACCGGAGTGCGATCAGGGGGACCGATGGGGCTGGGAGGTCACCACCCAGAGGTCACCAGTAGTGCCGACGGCCGGCGACCGCGTGACCGGTGGCGCCGAGAACCCACAGGATGGCGCCGACCACCGCGAGAATGATGCCGATCGTCCACAGGATCGAGATCCCGGTGAGGAAGCCGATGATCAGGAGAATGACGCCGATGGCGAGCATGGTGTGCCTCCAGCCGTGTGAGAAGTACCTGCTCTCCTAATGCCCCCATGCGGGAAACATTCTCACTTCGGACCGGGAAACCTGGACGCCGTTTCGAGCTGATTCACCGCTGGTGGGATTTCCGCAGCTCAGCGGCATGGGGGCCCGTCCTCAAGGGTGGCGGGCAGCGCCAGATGGGCGAGGTCGCGGGGCGGTGCCGAGCGCACCGGCCACAGCGGGGCGGCCTCCCCGTCCGCGACGGCGGCGGGCGCGTCGGTGAGATTCATCCGCTCGCGCAGCCGCCCGTAGAAGTCCATCGGTCCCAGCCGCACCGCCCGCAGCCGCCGGGGTGATGCGTACACGCCGATCCAGTCGCCGGGGTTGAGCACGCCCCGCACCTGGCCGTCGATGCTGACGGCGGCCCGGCCGGAGCGCTCCAGCACCCGGAACGCGATCGGCTCGTCCGGCGCGGCGAGCACCGAGCGGTTGAACGCCATGTGCGGGGCGACCGGCGTGAACAGCAGCCCCTCCATACGCGGCGAGACCACCGGACCCCCTGCGGCGAAGCTGTACGCGGTCGATCCCGTGGGGGTCGCCACCAGCAGCGCGTCGGCGGAGTACGAGGCGAGCAGCTGGCCGGCGATGTACACACCCACCGACACCTGCCGGTCCCTGGCCAGCTTCTCCACCACCACGTCGTTCAGCGCGGTGACGTTCAGGGCCACGCCCCAGTCGTCCCCGGTCGCGCACTCCTGGCGCACCCGCGGCGGGGGCAGCATGGGACCGCGCCCGTAATGCACCAGGTCCGCCATGTGCGCGGGTACGCTCAGCGGGCACGAGGCCCGCAGGGTGAGCAGCATCCGGCTCTCGGCGTCGAACCGGCCCTCGTACAACGCGTCCAGCGCGGCCTGTACGGCTGTTGCGGGCACCTCGGTGAGGAAGCCGACCCGTCCGAGGTCGACGCCGAGCACCAGGGCGTCGTTCTCCGCGGCCAGCCGGGCGCCGCGCAGGAAGGTGCCGTCGCCGCCCAGGGTGACGATGACGTCCGGGTCGCCCGCGCTGTCGACCTCTTCGCGGGCGCTGTGCCGCGCACCCTCCTGCCAGATGTCGATGTCGGCGCAGCCCACGTCGTGCGCGGCGCACCACTCGCGCACCGCGTCCGCCGCGGTGAGCGCGGCCGGACGCCCCGCGTGCACGACCAAGCCGATACGGTTCACCGTCATCCCGACACCCGCCTCCCAGCCGACCCGCGCGACCCCTCATCCTGGCCGCGCGGCGGACGCGCGTTCGGCACGCCACGCCGCGAGGGCCCTAGCGGGCGGTGCCGAAGTCCTGGGTCCAGTAGCTGCCGGGCTGGGCGAGGCCCACGCCGATCTCCTTGAAGGAGCAGTTGAGGATGTTCTCCCGGTGGCCGGTGCTGTTCATCCAGCCCGCCATGACCTGCTCGGGCGTCGAGTAGCCGTAGGCGACGTTCTCGCCGTACGCGCTCCACCGGTAACCGGCGGCGGTGATGCGCGAACCGGGGTCGGAGCCGTCGGAGCCGGTGTGCGACATGGTGTTGTGCGCGGCCATGTCGGCACTGTGGTCCTGCGCGGCCTTGGACAGGGTGGAGTTGAGCTGGACGGGGGAGCAGCCGGCCTTGGTGCGCTCGGCGTTGACCAGTTCCACCACGCGGGCGACGTCGCCGGAGGCGGTCGCGGCGGGCTTCGGGGTGCTCGGCGCGGCGGTGGGGGCGGTCTGAGTGGGGCGGGGCGGGCCGGAGACCGGGCGCACGGTGGGTGCCGAAACGGGCTTCGTGGGTGCCGAAACGGGCTTCGTGGCGGCCGGCTCGGGGGCGGTGGTGGGCCTCGCGGTGGCCGGCCCGGGGGCGGCGGCGGGCTTCGCGGTGGTGGGCCTCACGGAGGTGGGCCTCACGGAGGTGGGCCTCGCGGCGGCCGGGCGGGCGGTCCTGGCGGTGGGCTTGGCGGCAGGCTTGGCGGCCTTCGTCCGGGCGGTGCGGTGGTGGGTGGGCGCGGGCGCCGGAGCGGACCGGTGGTGGGTGTGGACGCTCGGGGAAGCGGAGGCGGGCTCGGCGGCGGGTGACTCCGAGGCGGTGGCGCCCGGGGCGCGGTCCTGCTTCGGGGCACTCCGCCACTCGTGACGAGGGGCCTGCTCCGTCCGCCAGGCGGTGGCCTCCGTCTGCTGCCCGGGGTCACCCTTCCAGTCGACGCAGGCCACGGCGGCGGTCGGTACGCCCACGCCGGCGACGGCGACGGCGGCTATCAGCACCCGCCGATACTGCTGGTTCTTGCGGTGCTTTCCCATGCGTGAAACCTCATTCGGTAGGCGCCGGGCGCCGCCGCGCGGCTTCCTCTGGGTGGAACCCGCCTCCCGAACAGCAAAGACGCCCTGCGAGTCGTCATTCTTAGGACGGCCACACAAGGCGTGCAAAGAGGCTGTCGTACTAATACGCTTCGTAGGTCTGGGAGTCCCTTGCCAAGGTCACGGAGGCGTGCCGCCCGGGTACCGGCGGCTTTGGCGCACTGCTGGCGGGGTGTCAGAACCCTTCACGATTCGCGAAAGCGAGCACCTGTGACGAGCGCACCGGCCACGCAGAGGGACAGCATGATCCAAATCCATGCCAAGACGGACAAAGCGCACTTGTCGTCACGGGCCGTCACCTACTAAGGGGACACCGCAGGCCATAGAAGCGTGTGAGGGATGTCACGGAACCGTACGCGCTCCGGATGGACGGCGGCGCCCTCACCTGGACCGAAGGTGGGGCGCCGCGATCGTGGCCGGGGTGCGGGTCAGACCTCGCGCCAGCGGGCGTTGCACCAGGAGAAGACGCCGAACGCGACCAGGCCCAGCGCGATCAGTGCCAGCAGCCAGGGTCCGGCGGGCAGGTCACGGAACGACCGCAGGGTGTCGTCCATCCCCTTGGCCTTGCCCGGCTCGTGCTGGACGGCCGCGATCACTGCGAACACGCCCGCCACGCCGAAGACGATCCCGCGTGCCGTGCCACCGCTCACGCCCAGGACGTCGACGATCCGCCGCACCTTGGGCGACATCTCGCCGGTACGCAGGTGCTTGCGGAACTTGCGCATGATGGCCCGTACCGCGATGTACACGCCCACGCCGACCACCACGAGCCCGGCGGCCCCGACGATCCACTGACCGCCGGGCCACTTCAGGGCCATCGCCGTCACGTCGTCGCTCCGCTTGTCCGAGGCGCCGCCGCCGCTGCCCTTCTCCCCGGCCGCGTAGGACAGCACCGAGTAGCAGACGAAGGCGTAGAACACGGCGCGCGCGGCGGACATGACCCGCTTGGACGCCTTGCCGCCGTCCTCCCCGGCAGCGCCGAACACCGCCTCCGACAGCCGCCACAGCGCCATGCCGGCCAGCGCGATGCCGACGATCCACAGCATGACGGCGCCGAACGGCTTCTCCGCCAGCTCGGCGAGGGCACCGCCGCGGTCGGCCTGCTTCTTGCCGCCGCCACCGCCAAGGGCTATCTGAAGGGCTATCACGCCCACCAGCAGGTAGATCAGTCCACGGGCGACGAAGCCCGCCTTCGCCGCCGCGGTCATCGCCGGGCTGTCGGCCACTCGCCGGGCCTGCCCCTGACCGCGCTGTCCCAGAACGCTTGATTCCATGACACTCCCGATGCCCCGGCGTGTCCGCGTCACGCCCGACCGGCGGTCACATGCCAAGGTGAGCTGTGACCGACTCCGACGCCGCCCCCTCCCGACGGCGCCCTCGCCCCGGCTACAAGGCCGCGGCGGGCGTCTTCGCCATCGGCATGCTGGGCACCACGCTGCCGACCCCGCTGTACGGGCTCTACCGGGAGCGGATCGGGTTCTCCGAGCTGATCGTGACCGTGGTGTTCGCTGTCTACGCGGTCGGCGTCATCGTCGCCCTCCTGCTCGCCGGGGGCGCCTCCGACGTGCTGGGACGACGCCCGGTGCTGGTCACCGCGCTGGTGCTGTCGGCGCTCAGCGCGGTGTGCTTCCTGCTGGCGGGCGGGCTGCCGCTGCTGTACCTCGGCCGGGTGCTGTCCGGTTTCTCGGCGGGGCTGTTGAGCGGCACCGGAACGGCCGCCGTGCTCGACCTGGCGCCGCCCGAGCGCCGTGGGCGGGCCGCGCTGGCGGCCACCGCCGCCAACATGGGCGGGCTCGGGCTCGGGCCGCTCGTCTCCGGATTCCTCGCCGAGTATGCGCCCCGGCCGCTCGTGCTGCCCTTCCTCGTCCACCTCGTACTGCTCGCCGTCGCCCTGGTCGTCACCCTCCTGCTCACCGAGACCGTCCACCACGACGGACCCCGGCCGCCGCTGAGGCCGCAGGGGATGCGGGTGCCGCCCGAGGTGCGCGGGGTGTTCGGACCCTGCGCGCTGGCCGCCTTCGCCGGGTTCTCCCTGCTCGGCCTGTTCACCGCCGTCGCGCCCGCCTTCCTCACCGAGACCCTCGGCGAGCACAACCTCGCGGTGACCGGCGCCGTGGTGTTCAGCGTGTTCTGCGCCTCCACCGGCGGCCAGCTCCTCATGGGCCGCATCGGCGTCCGCGCCGCCCTCCCCTGGGGGTGCGCCGTACTTGCCACCGGACTCGTCCTCGTCGGCACCTCGCTGCTGGTGGAGTCCCTGCCGCTGCTGCTCGTCGGCGCGGTCACCGGCGGGGTGGGCCAGGGCATGGCGTTCCGGGCGGGGCTCACGGCGGTGGGCCGGGCCGCGCCCGAGGAGCACCGGGGCGCCACCATCTCGGCCTTCTTCGTCGTCGCCTACCTCGGCATCTCCCTCCCCGTGCTGGGGGTGGGCGCCCTGACGCTGGGCCTCGGCGTGCGCGGGGCCGGGCTGGTCTTCACGGTCTGCGCGATCGTGCTGGTGGTGGGGGTGGGGGCGCGGGTACGGATGCGTCCGCCGAGGGCTCCGTAGCTCGCGCTCGACCGCCCGGACCTGATGAGCCCCGGAGATGTCCTCGGCCTGGTCCGTTCGCACCGGCTCATCAGCCGCAGTGGGCACACCGGCAGTTACTCGTACACGGCTCATGGCGCAAAGTGCCGCTTCGTCAGCGACCCCGAAGGGCCCACACTCCGAGGCGGGCGGGCGCTGGACTCGGGCGCCCGCCCGGCTCGGCAGGAGACTGTCAGCTGAGGGTGAAGCGCTGTGCGGTGGTGCTGTTGCAGTCCCAGATCTGGAGCAGGTCGCCGGCTTGCTGGTTGTTGCCGTTGTCGTCCAGGCAGCGCCCGGACCGGGGGTTGAGGAGAGTGCCGTCGGAGCGGGTCGTCCAGGTCTGGGCGCCGGTGCCGTTGCAGTCCCACAGCTGGGCGGGGGTGCCGTTGGCGGTGGCACCGGCCTTCACGTCCAGGCACTTGCCTAGCACGTGAAGGGTCTGGTCACCGGGGGCGGAGAAGCGCTGTGCGTCGGTCGCGTTGCAGCCGGAGAGCTGGACGGGCGTGGGACTGCCGGGATCGGCGCCGGTGATGTCGGCGCACAGCCCTCCGGGTCCGGTCAGCGCTCCGGGCGGCAGCTTCCATCGCTGCCCCGCTGAGGAGTCGCAGTCGTGGATCTGGAGTCCTGCGGCGCCGGGCTCGGTGTTGCCGCCCGGCACGTCGAGGCAGCGTCCCGAGGCGGTGTTGACCAGGGCACCGTCGGTCTGGCGGGTCCAGGTCTGGGAGCCGGCTCCTGTGCAGCCGGCCAGGCTGACCGGCGCGCTGTTCCCGGTGGCACCGCCGGTGACTGTGACGCACTTGCCCAGGACGCGCAAGGTGTCGTCGGTGGCGTGGGCGAAGGTCTGCGCGGCGCTGTGGTTGCAGCCCCACAACTGGAGTGCGGTGCCGTCGGCGGTGGCGCCGCCCTTGACGTCCAGGCAACGCTCGCCGGCCCCGATGACCTCGCCGGAGGCGGGGTTGGTGGTGGCGCTGCCCGTGAGCGCGACGGTGTGCCGCGTGTCGAGCGGCAGCGCGGTGGTGCTGACGGTGACGGTGCGGCGGTTGGGGTTCCAGGACCAGTCGGTCTCGGGTACCTGGGTGCCGTCGACGGACACAGCGGTCGGCGCCTGGGAGTTGGACAACCGCAGCGTGTAGGCGCGGGAGGTCGGGGCGTCGGTGTAGCCACCGCTCTGGGCGCCGATGGTCAGAGTGCGGGAGCCTTCGTTCCACGACAGGGGCGCGGAGGTGGACTGTCCGGTCTTGTAGCCGTTGCCCTCGCCTGCGTCCGAGTAGAGCGAGAAGGTGCCGTCGGCGCCCGCGGCGACGTTGACGGTGAGTCTGGTGAGCGGGCTCTGTGCCTGGTTGTCGACGTAGTCGGTGCGGGTGGGCAGGATGCCGCCGGCCTTGATCAGTACCGGCATCCGTGAGAGCGGGGCGGTGATGGTCACGGTGGCGGGGCCGGTGTAGGTGCGGCCGGTGAAGTAGTCGGTCCAGCTCCCCGGCGGCACCCACACCGAGGCCGACCCGTTGCCGCCCGCGTCGTTGGGCGAGGTGATCGGTGCGACCAGGACGTTCGGCCCGTACAGGTACTCGCCGCGCGCGGTGTACGCGGCCTCCTGCGCGGGGTAGTCCAGGTACATCGGCCGCACGATCGGCACACCGGTGGTGTGCGCCTGCTGGGCGAGGGTGTAGGTGTACGGGACCAGCGCCTCCCGCAGCCGCAGCGAGGACTCGGCGCTTGCCGCGGCGGCACCGGTGTAGTCCCACGGCAGGCGGTCGCCGTGGTCGGAGTGCAGCCGGTCGATAGGCTGGAACACCCCGAACTGCACCCAGCGGGCGTACAGGTCGTCGGCGAGGTGACCGCCGTGGTAGCTGCCGATGTCATGGCTGACGTTGGACAGGCCGGCGGCGGCCTCGTCGGCGGTGAAGCGGGTCTCGTAGGCGAGCATGTCCCAGGTGGCGGGGGTGTCCCCGGTGAACTGCAGGGTGTTGCGCCGCTCCGACCACGGGCCGATGGGGTAGTTGCCGGCGAATCCGTTGGGAGTGGAGGCGCCGATCCGGGCGAAGGAGAAGCCGCGCAGACCCTTCGCCGTGGAGTTGTCGGCATACGCCTGGTTGATCAGGTTGTCGGCCGCGATGTGCGGGTCGGAGGCGGTGGAGGAGTCGCAGCAGGCGTCCAGCCACCACGCGCGGGTGCCCTGCCGCTCGAACGGCTGGTGCAGGGCGAGATAGGCCGCCATCTGCTTCGGGTTCGACCAGTCGAACTTGTACGTGGTCCCGCCGTCCAGGGCCAGGCCGCCGGCGGCGCTGTCGGTGGCCGCGAACTTCGGGTCGCTCCTCTCGATCGTCGGGTGGATGTTCATCGCCACCGACAGGCCCTGCTGCTTGGTCCAGTTCAGGAAACCCTGGGGGTCCGGGAACGGGCCGGTGTTCCAGTTCCAGCCGTTCCAGTTGTTCGGGGACTTCCAGTCGGTGTCCACCACCAGCCAGTCGATCGGGGTGTTGGTGCTGCGGAACTTCGGCAGAAGCGTGTTCTCGTAGTCCGCGGCCGAGTAGGCGTAGTAGCGCGAGTACCAGACGCCGTAGGCCGACTGCGGCAGCAGGTTCGTCCCGCCGGTCAGTGTGTTGAGATCGGTCAGACCTTGTTTGTAGTCCTGGCCGTAACCGAAGAAGTAGCCGTCCTGGTAGGGCCGGCTGCCGTGCGAGGGGCGGTCGGTGACGGTGTGGTCGGCCCCGAGCAGCGCGGTGCGGGTGTCGTCCAGCAGATACCAGCCGTCACGGTCCAGTATCCCGGGGTGCTCGGCCACCGGCAGCGACGCCGGATTGTCCAGGGAGCGGTACCAGCCGCCCAGGACGCTGGTCGGTCCGGCACCGTAGCCGGTCGTGGTCAGCGCGGTGGACGCCGCCGGGTAGTCGGTGGTGGAGACCGGGGTGACGGCGAGGGAGTCGATGTTGACACGGCCCGTGTCGGTGGCCTTCTGCACGAGGGACAGCGCGTCGGTGCCGGCGGTGAGGGCCACCGTGGTGGACACGGTGGACCAGGTGTCCCACGAGGAGGTCGCCGGGAAGCTCAGCGCGGGCCCGGCCGCGCCGTTGACGGTGGTGGACAGGGTGCCCGTGCCGCCGGTGCCGTTGGAGTAGCGCACCTGGAGGCGGTAGGTGCCGCTGGAGGGGATGGCTGATACGTCCTGGGTGACACCGGCGCCGTTCTGCTCGAAGCCCGCGACGAACCCGGACCCGGTGTGCCCGCCGTGGTCGTAAGCGACCGCGGCCCGGCCGTTGAGCAGGTCGTTCTCCGCCTCGCAGGCGGTGCCGACCGCGCAGTACGAGGGGAACCTCGGTCTGGCGTTCACCCCGGTGCCGGTCAGCGACACGGACAGATTGGTCTCGGTGAAGGGGCCGCTGCCCTGCTTGTAGCGCAGAGTCAGGCCACTGGTCCTGATCTCGCGGTAGCCGTCGGACGTCACGGCCGTCGTGTAGGCGGGGGTGGAGTCACGGTTGACCGCGTTGAAGGTGGTGCCGTCCTGGAACGCGCCGTCCCCGGCGTACTCCAGCCGGACCAGGGTCGGACTGATCACTTCGAAACGGGCGTTGCCGTCGATGACGGCGGCAGGCGCGGCGTGGGCCGCCGTCGCCGGGAGGGCACCGGACATGAGCAGTGCGGACATCAGACCGAGGACGGCGGTGACAGCCGGCATCCGTGGGGGTCTGCGAAGACGAGGGAGGTGCATGGCCGGCCTTCCTGTAATGACCGATATAGGGGAGGAGGCGCCCGGGTGCGTGCTGTTCAGGCGCCGGAGAGGGACCAGACCCGGGCGGGGGCGCCGTAGCGGTCGCGGAGCCGGACCCGGGTGCCGGCGGTGGCGGAGGCCGAAGCGGGGTCGCGGCAGCCGCCGTGATGGGGCGGCCGCCGCTGGTCGCCGTCGCACTCCACGCCTGGTAGGCGTTGTCCAGAGACGCGGGGGCCGCGACGCGCCGCGGGTACCGCGCGGTGGTCCGGAGCGCGGCCGCCACCCCGGGCGAGATCAGGCTGCCACGTTGTCTCATGGCTCATGTCCCGTCCCGTGGGGGAGGCGGCGCGCCGCTACGTCGGGTCGTCAGCGGGTCCAGTGCTGGTTGACGCCGCCGTCGCAGTCCCAGATGTCGAGCTGCGTGCCGTTGGTGGTGGAGAAGCCGGGATCGTCCAGGCAGCGGCCGGAGACGGGGTTGCGGTAGCCGCCGTTGTACGGCTGCCAGACCTGGTTGCCGCCGCCGTTGCAGTCCCACAGCTCCACCAGCGAGCCGTTGGCGGTGCCCGCACCGGTGACGTCCAGGCACTTGCCGTTGATCGTCAGCGCGGTGCCGTTACTCGTCCACTGCTGAGCCGGGGTGCCGTTGCAGTCCCACAGGTCCACCTTCGTGCCGTTGGCACTCGAACCCCCGAAGTCGTCCAGGCACTTGCCCGCCATGCCCGACCTCACCGGGCCGGCGCCGCCGGCCGAGCCGGAGGTGAAGGGCTGGAAGGCGCGGGCGAAGTCCCCGGTGTTCTGGCTCACCCCGCTGCAGGTGCCCGATGCCGTGGTGGAGCCGGCGCAGCCGCCGTTGTCGCGGTTCTGCGACCAGTAGGACAGCAGGGCGATCCCCTTGGACGCGTCGTAGGACTCCACCTTCGCGGCGTCGGCGAGGGTGAACACCTCGCCTGCGCTGTCGTTCTGGCCGATCATGGGGGTGTTGCCGAGCCTCGCGTAGGCCGCCGCGGTGGAGATCCCGTAGATCTGCGCGACCTGCGAGGCGGCGGCGTCCACCGCCCGGTTGGACGCGTCGCCCATCTGGGTGCCGGGCGTGGCGTAGTCCATCGTCATGAGATTGACGATGTCCGGGGTGAAGCCGTTGGACCGGGCGTTGTTCAGCAGGTTCAGCTCGTCGCCGCCGAGGCCGCCGGGGGTGGCGGGGACGGTGTAGGAGACCACGAGTTGCCGGCCCGCCCCCGCGGCCCAGGAACGGACCTGGGCCAGCGCCTTGTTGCGGCGGTCGATGCCGGCCTGGTTGGTCAGGGAGTTGGCCTCGATGTCGAAGTCGACATGCGACAGGTTGAACGTGGTGATCGCCGACTCGATCTGCGCCGCTGCCGCCTGCGGGGACGAGCAGGAGTCGCCCAGTTCGGTCAGCGCGCTGTCGGAGCCGTAGCCGCCGAAGGACAGCGAGACGTCCCCGCCCTGGCCGCGCAGGCTGTCGATCTGCGACTGAAGACCGGCCTGCTGGCCGATCGACCACCGGCAGTTCGCACCGTCGGCGAACGCGATCGTGAAGAACTTCGTGCCGTAACTGCTCGCCACGCCACTGAGTGTGATGTTTCCCGACCATGTGTCGGCGAAGGGTGCGAACACGCGGGCCGGCCACGGGTTGGGCGACGACGCCGACGCCGGAGTGGCGGTCATCAGACCCGTCACCCCGATCGCGCCGACGACACCGAGCGCGGACACCATTGCCACGGCTTTCGAACGAATGGACACAGAACTGCTCTCCTGGAACTCGAAGTCAGGTGCGGGCCGGACCGGTGGGACCCGTGGAGCGGTGAACGTTCCGCTCCACGGGAGTCGGACAGGAGGATCTACGGCAGGTGCCATTGCTGGTTGACGCCGCCGTCGCAGTCCCAGATGTCGAGCTGGGTACCGTTGGTGGTGGAGAAGCCCGGGTCGTCGAGGCACCGGCCGGAAGCGGGGTTGACCAGAGTGTTGTTCGCCCCCGCCTGCCAGACCTGGTTGCCGCCGCCGTTGCAGTCCCACAGCTCGACCGGGGAGCCGTTGGCGGTGCCGGCACCGGTGACGTCCAGGCACTTGCCGTTGATCGTCAGCGCGCTGCCGCTACTCGTCCACTGCTGAGCCGGGGTGCCGTTGCAGTCCCACAGGTCCACCTTGGTGCCGTTGGCACTCGAACCCGTGAAGTCGTCCAGGCACTTGCCCGCCATGCCCGACGTCACCGGGCCGGTGCCGCCGGACGAGCCGGAGCCGGTGAAGGCGCCCAGGCCGTTGGGGGTGCCCAGACCGGTCGGGCCGTCGAAGCCGCTCACGCCGTTGCACAGGTAGGCCGGGCCGCATGAGCCGTCCGAGCCGGAGGTGACGTCGTTCAGGGAGCCGGAATGGGCGTACAGCACCGACGCCGCCGGGTCGGACGGCGCGCCGGCCAGGGCGTAGACCGAGGCGATGATCGGGGAGGAGGCGCTGGTGCCGCCCACCACGAACCAGCCGCCCTGCCCGTACGTGTCGTACACCGCGACCCCGGTGCCGGGGTCGGCCACGGCCGACACGTCGGCGACGGTCCGCCGGGCACCGCAGCCGGTGTCCTTCTGCCAGGACGGCTTGGTCTCCCATGACGAGCAGCCCGCGCCGGCGCCTGACCACGCCGACTCCGTCCAGCCGCGGGCAGTCGCGGAGTTCTGCCGTAGCGTGGTGCCGCCGGCGGCGACCACGTACCGGGACGTCGCGGGGAAGCTCACGCCGTAGCCGCCGTCGCCGGTGCTGGCGACGTCCACGACGCCGGGGTGGTTGTAGTCGGCGTCCGTGGCGGCGTTGTTCGGACCGTCGCCGGTGCCCCAGCTGTTGGAGATGAAGCGCGCCCCCAGCGAGACCGCCGTGTTCTGCGCCGCGTCCAGGTCCGTGGACTCCACCACCAGGATGTGGCACAGCGGGCAGACCGCCGAGATCATGTCGATGTCCAGCGACGCCTCCGTACCCCAGCCCGCGTCGCCCGCCGGGTAGTTGCCCTGCTGGCCGCTGCCGTTGACCTTGCGGAAACAGCCGTTGGCCGTCGTGCAGGCGGGCAGTCCGTACTGCGACCGGTACGTCGCGAGGTCCGACTCCAGCTTCGGGTTGTCCGCCAGCTCGGTGACGGCGACCGTCGCCCCGCCGCCCCTGGACGCCGCGGCGGACGCGAGGTTGTACGCGCGCTGCAGGTCGGCGGGGCCGTACCCGGACGGCGTCGCGAACGGGGACAGCGCGTTGTCGTGCACGGCGTGCACGTCGGTACGGATCAGCGAGTAGCAGACCGGGGCACCGGGGAACAGCGGTTCGGCGCACGACGCCGGTGTGCTCACGGCAGTCGTGCTCGGGTCCGGGTGGGCCGCGCCGGTGGCCTGGGCGGTGAACGGCACGGCGAGGGCGGCGGCCGAAACGGCGAGTATCGCGGCGGCTCTTCGGAGGAGATGTCTCATGAACTGTCACCTGTCGATGAGGTCAGACCACGGCCTTTTCCCGCGTCCGGGCGAGAACGGCCGGGCGCGCGGGGAGTGCCGAGGTGGGGGGATGGGACAAGCACTGACACCGCGACGTCGTCCGGCCGCGGACCAGGACGGTGGGCGGCGGAGCTGCTGAGACGGCGCCGCCGTCGATGTCACCGACCGGCGGCAGGACCCGGATGGCGCCCGTCGCGCCGGGGCCCGGCCCGGGGAGCTGGATCGGACTCGAAGCGTGACAACGTTGTCGAAGCGGATGTGAGCGGGATCGGTCCGTGCGGCCGGCGCCGCGGTGTCCACGCTGGTGGGCTCGGGGAGCCGCGGGAGGAGAAGGCGGCTCGCAAGGGGAATGCGCCGTTGTTCCATGGGCGTGCGACTCCGGGTGGGGGACGCGGGATCGGCCGGTGCTTCCGTGCTGATTGACGGTCAGCAAAGAGCACGTACGGGTACATGTCAATGGTCTGGTCCAACTGTCATGCCAGAACACACCAAGAAAGAGGGAGCGCTCTTTCGATGGTGTCCGCGTGCGGATTCAGCTCATACGTATGACGCCTGACCTTCCATCGGTCAGGAGGCCACGCTGATTGCCGCCTTCGGCGCACGCGCGGGGCCGGTTCCGCCTCCTGCCGGGTGGCGGGTCCGCCGGAGTCCGGACGGATCGCCCAGCGTCACGCCGGCCGGCTCCAGGTCCGGGAGCGCATCATCCGGCGGCCCGCCGAGCACGTGGCCGGTGGGATCGGACGCGAAAACAGCCCCGTCGCCGTCCGTGGTCCGCACCCGTGCATGAGTGGTGGCGCCTCACCCCGGCGGCGTCGACCTCGGCCCGCGCACCGTAGTGGTCACCCTGACCTGGCACGGCATGCGCGGAGTCGAGCCGAAGCCGAAGCGGACGGGCGGGTCGACCGGGGCGAGGGGTCCCAGGTCCCGGCCCTCGTAGGTGGCCGTCGCCGCGGTGAGCCGGCGCAGGTCACGGGCGCCGTACCACTCGTACCGGCCGTTCCCGGCGGAGCCCCGTGTGCGGACGCCCATCAGCAACCGGGCCACCGGGTCGGTCAGGGCGGCGAGGGTGGGCCGGGAGATGACCGGGCCCGCGAGGTGGAGCAGGGTACCCAGCGCGCCCCGGCGGCCGACCGTGAAGCTCAGGTCGAGCAGCGGTACGGACGTCACCGTCCAGCGGTCCCCGGCGATCCGCACCCCCACGGGCACGACCCGCACCTCGTCGAACGCGTACGTCCCCGCGATGAAGTCCGCCACCTGCCGGGTCGGCGCCAGCAAGGTGCGGTGGCCGTCGGCGCGTTCCACCATCACGTCGCTGAAGGGGCCGAAGGGGGTGCGCGGCCAGTGGCCCAGGACCAGGCGGCTGCCGGACGTCGTTCCGATGCCCGTGATCCAGCCGTCGAAGCGCAGGTCGACGCAGTCGCGTGCGGGTGGGGGCGGGGCGTCGGGGCCGGGAGGCGTCACGTGCGACGGATGCCCCTGGCGCGAAGCGGCGAAACAGGTCAGACGCCCGACGGGGTGGCCCGCGCCAGGATCTCGGCGGCGACGACCAGTGCCTCGGCGCGGTCCTCGGGGACGAGGCCGATGCGGGTGCGGCGGTCCAGGAGGTCGGACGGGTCCAGGGCGCCCTCGTGGCGGGCGGCCCAGAGGAGTTCCGCGCGGGTCACCGGGTGGCCGGGGAGCACCGGCTCGGCGAGCGCCGGGTCCCGCTCGGCCAGGGCGAGGACGGCCGGTGCCTCGGTGCCGTAGCGGCGGACCAGGCGGGCGGGCGCGGGGAGGTCGCGCAGGCGCTCCGGGGCGGCGGCGCCGACCAGGGGAAGCCCGGCGGTGGGGGAGGAGGCCGAGGTGAGACCGCACGCGTCCACCGCGTCCTGGGCCATCCGCCGGTACGTCGTCAGCTTGCCGCCCACCACGGTGACCACCCCGTCCGCCGAGGTCAGCACCGCGTGCCGGCGTGAGATGTCCGCGGTGCGCACCGAGCCCGGGGCGCCCGGCACCGAGGTGTCCAGCAGCGGGCGCAGCCCGGCGAACGCGCCGTCCACCTCGTCCCGCCGCACCGGCGCGGCCAAGACCGAGCCCAGTACGTCCAGCAGGAAGCCGATGTCCGTCTCCGGTACCTCGGGCACATCCGGGATCGGGCCCTCGACCGGCTCGTCCGTGAGGCCCACATAGGTACGGCCGTCGCCCTGCGGGAGCACCAGCACGAAGCGGTTGGTCTCGCCGGGCACCGGTATGTGCAGGCCCGCCGGGAGCGCGCCGAGGCGCTCGGAGCGCAGCACGAGATGGGTGCCGCGTGAGGGGCGTACGCGGAGGCCGTCGACCAGGCCACCGGCCCACACGCCGGTCGCGTTGACGACGGCTCGCGCCCTGATCTCGCCTTCCTCGCCGGTGAGTTCGTCCCGGAAGCGGGCGCCGGCGGGGCCGAGTTCCAGGGCGCGGACGCGGGTGAGGACCCGTGCGCCGTGCGCGGCGGCGGTGCGGGCCAGGGCGGTGACCAGGCGGGCGTCGTCGGTCACCTTGCCGTCCCAGGACAGCAGGCCGCCGCGCAGGCCGGACGCGCGCACCGAGGGCGCCAGCTGCCGGGCCTCGGCCGCCGTCAGCCGGCGCGGCACCGGCAGCACCTGCCGCGTGGTGCGGGCGGCCAGCCGCAGCACGTCCCCGGCCCGGAACCCGGCCCACGCCAGCGACGCCTGCGCCCGGGACACCAGCGGGCTCAGCGGCAGCACGAAGGGCTGCGCGGCCACCAGATGCGGTGCCGTGCGCGTCATCAGCACGCCCCGCTCCACCGCGCTCTCGTGCGCCACGTCGAACTGCCCGGCCGCCAGATAGCGCAGGCCCCCGTGGATCAGCTTGGAACTCCAGCGGGAGGTGCCGAAGGCCAGGTCATGGGCGTCGACGGCGACGACGTCGAGACCGCGCGCCGCCGCGTCCAGGGCGACGCCCGCCCCCGTCGCGCCCAGCCCGACCACCAGCAGGTCGGCCGTGCCGCCCCCGGCCGCCGAGGCCAGCTCGCGGGCGCGGCGGGCGGCGTCGAGCGACGAACCCGGCGTGGCCGTACGGTCGGCGCGGTCGCGGATGCTCATGGGGTGAGGGTCCTTTCCAGGAGGGTGCGCAGCTCGCCCAGGAAGGCGGCGGCGTCCAGCTCGGGGTCGTCCTCGTCGGTCATGGTGCGCAGCGACAGCGCGAAGGACTGCACCAGCAACAGCAGGGCGCGGGCCTGCCGTCCGGGGTGCGTCACGCGTACCGAGCCGTCCGCGTGGCCCTCGTGCAGGGCGTCGGTCAGGAGGGCGAGCAGGGCCTCTTGTGTGGCGCCGCGCCGGTCGAGGACGTAGGGGAGCAGCAACTCGGGGTCGACGTCCAGGATCTTGCGGAACAGGGGGTGGTCCCGGAACTCGGTGACACCCGCGACCAGCCCGGTCACGATCCGGGCGCGGGTGTGCGGGCCCTCCGGTGCGGAGGGCATCGCGCGGGTGGCCACGGCGAGCCACTCGCGGGTCATCAAGTCGCCCACCAGCGTGCGCAGATCGGGCCAGCGCCGGTACAGCGTCATCCGGGAGACCCCGGCGCGGCGGGCCACATCGGCAAGGGTGGTGCGGCGGACACCTACGGCCAGGACGCAGTCGCGCACCGCGTCGAGCACGGTGTCGGCGTCCGAACGGTTGTGACGGATGGACGTCATGTGTAACAGTGTAACGCCCCGGCGGCCGGGGGGAGATGGCGCCGCACACACCGAACCGACCTGGTGAGGACGACCGTTCGATGGACATGCTGTGGAACGGCTGGGGCGACCCGGCGAAGGCGGCCCCCCTGCCCGACGCGGTGGCCGGACTCCTGCACGACCTGCTCGGCGTCCGCCCGAGTCGCTCGAATCCCCTCGCTCTGCACGAGGTTGAGCCGCCCGAGCCCACGCTCGCCCCGGCCGCCCTCAAGGACCTCGCCGACGCGGTGGGCTCGGCCGACCACGTCCGCACCGACACCCAGAGCCGCGTCCGGCACACCCGGGGCAAGTCCACGCCCGACCTGCTGCGCATCCGGGCCGGCGACGTCACCGACGTACCGCAGGCCGTCGTCCTGCCCGCCTCCCACGCGGAGGTGCTCGCCGTGCTGCGGGCCTGCGCCGCGCACACGGTGGCCGTGGTCCCGTACGGCGGCGGGACCAGCGTCGTCGGCGGACTCGCGCCCCGGACAGGGGAGTTCATCGCGCTCGACCTGCGGCGGATGGACGCCCTGCTCGACCTCGACCCGGTCTCCCGCACCGCCGTCCTCCAGCCCGGTCTGCGCGGCCCGCAGGCCGAAGCCCTGCTCGCCGCCCACGGGTTCACGCTCGGCCACTTCCCGCAGTCCTTCGAGTGGGCCACCGTCGGGGGCTTCGCCGCCGCCCGCTCCAGCGGCCAGGCGTCCGCCGGGTACGGCCGCTTCGACGACATGGTCCTCGGCCTCACCCTCGCCACCCCCGAGGGCACCGTCGAGACAGGCCGCGCCCCGCGCTCCGCCGCCGGACCCGACCTGCGCCAGCTGATCCTGGGCTCCGAGGGCGCGTTCGGCGTCATCACCTCCGTCACCGTCCGCGTCCGGCCCCAGCCGGAGCGACGTCTCTACGAGGGCTGGAGGTTCGCCTCCTTCGCCGAGGGCACCGCCGCACTGCGCAGACTCGCCCAGGACGGGCCCCGGCCCACCGTGCTCCGGCTCTCCGACGAGACCGAGACCCTGGCCGGCCTCGCCCAGCCCGACGCCGTCGGCGCCGCCCTCGCCGACGGCGGCACCGGCTGCCTCGCCGTCACCGGCTACGAGGGCACCGCCGCCGACACCGCCCGGCGCCGGGAAGAAGCGGCCGCCGTCCTGCGGGAGTGCGGCGGCACCCTGGCCGGCACGGAACCCGGCGAACGCTGGGCCCACGGCCGCTACTCGGCCCCCTACCTGCGCGACGCCCTCCTCGACGCCGGCGCCTTCGCCGAGACCCTGGAGACCGCAGCGTTCTGGTCCCGGATACCCGAGCTGTACACCGCCGTACGCACCGCCCTCACCGACACCCTCACCCGCGCCGGCACCCCGCCCCTGGTCATGTGCCACATCTCCCATGTGTACGAGAACGGCGCCTCCCTCTACTTCACCGTCGTCAGCGCCCAGGGCGAAGACCCCGTGACGCACTGGACCCCGGCCAAGCGCGCGGCCAACGAGGCCGTGCTCGCGGCGGGCGGCACCATCTCCCACCACCACGGCGTCGGCACCGACCACCGCGACTGGTACGTACGCGAGGCAGGCCACCTCGCCGTCGACGCGCTGCGCGCCGTCAAGGCCCGCCTCGACCCCGCCGGGCTGCTCAGCCCCGGCGTCCTGCTCCCCACCGACTGACCGCGCCCGGAGGCACACCGATGCGAGAGTTCACCGCCGTGGTCAACCCGGCCGCCGGCGCCGCCACCGGGGCCGCCACGCTCCTGAAGGTGGCCCGGCACCTCCGGGAGGCCGGCGCCACCCTGGAGACCGAGTACAGCCACAGCCTCGCCCACGCCCGCGAGACCGCCCTGCGCGCCGGGGAGAGCGGCCGGGTCGTGCTCGCGGTCGGCGGTGACGGCATGGCGGGCGGCATCGGGGGAGCGCTCAGCGGCACCGGCGCCGTACTCGGCCTCGTACCCGCCGGACGGGGCAACGACTTCGCCCGCGCCCTCGGCCTGCCCGCCGATCCCGCAGCCCTCGCCGAGATCCTGCTGCACGCCGAGCCCCGGCACGTCGACACCATCGAGGCCGAGTCCGCCGTCCACCCGCGCACCGTCGTCCTCGGTAGCGTCTACGCCGGCGTCGACGCCCTCGCCAACCGGTACGCCAACCACTCCCGACTGCTGCGCGGCGCCGCCTCCTACTACGCGGGCGGCCTGCGCGCCGTGGCCGCCTGGCGCACCGCCGAGTACCGGATCACCGTCGACGGCGAGGAGCACCGGCACCGCGGCTACACCGTCGTCGCCGCCAACTCGCCCTACTACGGCTTCGGCCGCGCCATCGCCCCCGCCGCCCGACTCGACGACGGGCTCCTCGACATCGTGCTGATACGCGAGGCCCCGCGCCGCCTCTTCTTCACCCTCATGGAAGAGCTGAAGACCGGCGCCCACGTCCACCGCCCCGAGGTACGGGTCCTGCGCGGCAGCGAACTGCGCATCGAGGCCGACCGCCCCGTGCCCTACGGCGCCGACGGCGAGGTGGAGGCCACGCTGCCCGTCACCGTCCGGGTCCGCCCCGCCGACCTCGCCGTACTGTGCCGCTCACCGGACGCGCGAGGGAATTAGGGCCTGTCCGGCGGATCTTCGCGGGCCCGCGACGCCCGGCACGCACTCTCGCCGCACGCCCGAATCACCCGAGTACGTCCAGTACGAGGGAGATCCGGGCGCACGCCGAGAGCAC
>NZ_JBHXLV010000117.1:0-20428 GCF_042721685.1 Streptomyces sp. NPDC058459
TCTGTGGCGCGCGGGGCCGTCGCACTCAGGGGCACAGGGTCGCCAGAGCCTCGATCTCCTGGAGTTCCGCCGGGGTCGGCACCCATTCCAGCGCGGACGCGTTCTGCTCGACCTGCTTGGGCGACATCGCTCCGGCGATCACCGGACCGCAGGTGGGTTGTCCGGCCAGATAGCCCAGAGCGACCTCCAGGGAGGTCCTGCCCTGCCGCTCGGCCCAGTCTGCCAGCGCGTTGACCACTGCCAGTTTCTCCGGCGTCACGTAGTCGGAACCCATCCCAGCGAAGCGGCTGTTGGCCGGGATGTCGTCGAGCGTGCGGTACTTGCCCGTCAGCAGGCCGTTGGCGAGCGGCCAGCACGGGATAATCCCGATGCCGTAATGGGAGGCCGCGGGCACGACCTCTGCCTCGATGCGGCGGTCCAGGACTGACCACTCGTTCTGCGCCGACACGTACGCGGTGCACCCCAGCTCGCGCGCCGTGTGCTCGGCGAGCGCGATCTGCCAGCCCGCGTAGTTGGAGCTCCCGATGTAGCGGACCTTGCCCTCCGTCACCAGCTCGCTCAGGGCCGCGAGCGTCTCCGAGACGGGCGTCACGGGATCCGGGGTGTGAATCTGGTACAGGTCGATGTAGTCGGTGCCGAGGCGGCGCAGGGACCCCTCCACCGCCCGTCGGATGTAGGACCGGCCGCCCGGCGCTCCCGCCGCCGGACCGTACCCCATGTCGATTCCGCCCCAGCCGAACTTCGTCGCGATGACGACCTGGTCCCGGCGCCCCTTTAGAGCGGAACCCAGGAACTTCTCCGAGTAGCCGCCGTTTCCGTAGATGTCGGCCGTGTCGAAGAAGGTGACACCGGCGTCAAGAGCGGCTTCGACTGCCTGTCCGGATGCGTCGGCGTCAAGCCGGGCTCCGAAATTGCTGCATCCGAGCCCCAGTTGGGACACTGTCAGACCAGAGCTGCCGAGGGGCAGGTACCTCAAGGTCCATCAATCCTCTCTTCATCAGCACGTCACGCGTCGTACGGCCGTCCTGGTTGGGATATGTCGTCAAGCCTGCCCGGCCTGCAAGAGCCGCTCAATGAGACGGAGTGATGTCGACGGACATGTCGGCGACCGCGGCGGCAAGGGCCGCGTCGCACTCCTCGGCCGTGGGTGCGGCGACGATAGCGTAGCCGCACCGCGCCATGTAGCCGCGTGGAGGCAGTGCGACCTCCGTCCCGGCCGCGAGGAGCGGGCCGGCGTCGACGAGGTGCGGGTGCGATTCCGCGCGGGGCAGGTCCACCGCGTTGAACGTGCCGTCCCGGTCCGCGTACACGATCTGGTGGGCGGCGCTGCCCCGGACGCGCCGTTCGAGATCGGCGGGCTCACCACAGGCCACCTGGGCCGCGATGGAGGCGCCGTCGAGGCCCGTCGCGAGCCTGGCCAGATGGGGCACGAAGTCACCAGCGAGCCTGCCGTTGACCTCGATGATCACCGGTCCGTCGGCGGTGAGTCTGATCTCGGTGTGGGTCATGGCGTTGCGCAGTCCGAGCGCGGCGAACGCGGAGCGCACCGTTTCCAGCACCTCGGCGTCGTCCAGCATGGAGTCGTCGGCGTTGATGGTCTGTCCGGTCTCCTCGAAGAACGGATGCGGGCCGAATCGCTTGCGGACGATGTACAGGGGCACCGTGCGCCCGGAGATCACTGCCGAGTCGACGGCGATCTCCGGGCCGTCCAGGAACTCCTCGACCAGGGCGCCGCCGCCGTGACGGGCTGCTCCGACGCGCGCGGCTGTGGACGCAACCCGGTAGCCCTCCTCGATGTCCGCGGGTGAGCGGACCATGATGACGCCGATGCTGCCCGCCAGTCCGCGCGGCTTGAGGACCACCGGATAGCCGAACTCGGCGGCGACCGAGGCGGCTTCCTCCGCCGAGCGCGCGAACGCGTAGCGGGGCTGGCGGAGTCCGGCGTCAGTGAGCAGACGCCGGGTACGCTCCTTGTCGCGGCAGTTCTCCGCGGCTCCGGGGCCCAGGGAGGGCAGGCCGAGGCCCTCGGCGATCTGGCTGGCCGCCGACAGGAACATCTCCTCGAAGGTGAGCACGCCTCCGATGGTTCCCGACGCCGCCACCTTGGCCACAGCGTCGGACAGGAAGGTGATGTTCGGACTGACTCGGGCGGCATTCAGACTGGGGATGACCGTATGGCTCGCGATGTACTTGGTCTGCCACGTCGGTTCTCTGTCGGTGAGGAGCCACACATTGCGTCGGGAGAGTGACCGGAAGAGCTCCTCCCGATATTCCCGAGGTCCGCTTCCGATAACGAGAAGATAGGTCTCCGCCGGCATAAACTCCCCAGTTACTAGAAAGTTCCCCAACCGAGAAGAACAGCACCCTGGCCTTCTCAAGCGAACCAGTGCTTTCCGGGCATCCGCCAAGTGAAGACGGGCGGCGCCATCCAGCTCACATGATCAGACGCTACGGCTCATTGCCACTCAGGTGCAACCGAGTTGAGCGCGCCATTGTGACAAAAACGTGAAGCCGGGAAGCCGCGTTCCGGGCAAACTGGTTGATATATTCACCAGTTCCAGCTCGTGGAGGCTGGAGACGGAACCAAACCACCTCCGTTTCCGCGCGGTGAACTTCGCGTTGACGACACGAAACCGCCGCACATTTGAGGCGATGGGGTGTCAGAAGCACTTGGAATGTCCGCTGTTGACAGTCACTCAACTTCTTCGCTGTCACTCTGGCATTCTGTCCCGCCATGGCTATGATCGTTCGGGCGCGGTCACGCCCAGACCAGGGCTTGCCCTCCGAAGTTCTGTTGGGCGATCGCCGCCGTCACAGCCCGCTTCACACGACAGCCCGCAGCCCTGCAACTGCCCGGATGAGATAGTCCAGCTTCTTCGAACAGGCGGTGATCAGCTCTTGATGCTGCGTACACCCAGTGACATGGATCGAGCGGGAACCCGGCCGACCGCCTCGCTCTGTTCTCCTCTCGCTGCCCCGCTCACTCGCATCGCGTGCGGCCCCATGAGCAGCACATGATCAAGCTCCCCGATCGTCCGTTCCAAACGGCCAGCCCGGAAAGCGTGACCATGCACACAGAGCAGACCATCCGCTCCTTCCGTCAGCTCGACCCTGGCATCCTCGGGCCCGACACCGCCCTCGTCACCTTGTTCAGCGGTGGACTGGACAGCAGCTACCTGTTGTTCCGTCTGCGGAATGCAGGATTCAGGAATATTCACGCGCTGAGCGTCAATCTCGGCGAGGACGAGACCACGCAGGACAAGGAGCGCATTGCCGAAGAGTTCGGCGTCCACCTCCACATCATCGACGGGCGCACGGCCTTCGCGGAGGAGTTCGTCAGCGCCGCTGTCAAAGCGCAGGCCGTCTACCTCGGCACCCACCCGGTCAGCTCGACGCTTAGCCGCCCCCTCATCGCCCGATATGCGGTGAGCCTGGCGCAGGACCTGGGCGCCACGGCCGTACTGCACACTGCGAACCGCTCCCAGAACACCTTACGGCGGCTGAACGGCGCCCTCGCGCTGCTCGGCTTCGGCGGCTGGTACGGGAGTCCGTACGACCTCGACCCCGTCGACCGCGAGCAGAAGGCCAAGGAACTCAAGGCGGTTGGCCTGGGCCGGATGAGCGAGCGCGTCGTCAGCGGCGACTCCAATCTGTGGTGCCGCGAGTTCGAGTCCGGGATCCTCGACGACCCCGAGGACCACGCCGTGCCGGAGCACATGTACCGCTGGAGCAGGGCAGCGGCCGACCGAGCCCCGGAGACGGTGGAGATCCGGTTCCACGAGGGAGTGCCGGTCGCCGTCGACGGTGTCCGCAAGCCGCTGCTCGACCTCGTTGCCGACCTCAACCCGCGCGTGGGCGCCTTCGGCATAGGCCGGTTCAGCGGCCTGGAGCATCTCGACCACGGAGAGAAGGTGCTTGAGATCAGGGAGATGCCCGCCGCCTGGCTGCTGTTGCGGACCTATCGCCACCTGGAGACGGCCACCTTGGAGGCGGAGACGATCCGGGAGAAGATGCACCTCGAACAGCTGTGGGTCCGCGAGGCCCTCGAAGGTCGCTGGTACGGCGAACTGCGCGGTGCGTTGCAGGCGTTCATCGACAGGTGCGCGCAGCACGTCAGCGGATCGGTGTGCTGGCGGCTGACGGTCGGCAGCGCGGAGACGCGGTCCATCGTGGCTGACCGGCCCCGCTATCTGCGCGACCGGGAGAGCTGGGAGAGGGATGCCATCAGCGCGGAGAGAGCGCCGTGGCGCATGACGGGGCTGGCCGGTTCGGGTACCGGAGCAGTCTCCGCCATCGCCGAACACTGAGAGCGGTCGCGGCGCTTGAGCACTGATAGATCAGCCTTTGGCTGCGCGCGGCCGACCGCCTGCCGGGTCAGCGGGCCGGGGCGTCGGGGTGCTGATCGAGCCAGGCCAGGCCGGCAGGGTCGAGGTGGTGGCGGGCGCGGGTGACGGCGACGTAGGCCAGGCGGGCCTCGTCAGGGTCGATGGGGCCGGGCACGGGGCGACCCTCGGCGTCGAGTTCGTCGGTGTCGGCAGGCGGGGTGAAGTCGGCAGCGATGCGCACCTGGGGCCATTCGCGGCCTTTGGCCTTGTGGGCGGTGGAGACGGTGATCTGGGCGTGGGTTTCGGGGACCAGGCGGTTGACCGCCTGGAGGATGGCGTCGGGGCCGTGGTCGTCGACAAGACCTACGAAGGGCTGGAGGTCGGTGCCGGCGGGGTCGAGTTCGGCATAGTCGCGCAGTTCGTTCCAGGTGGTGAACAGCACCAGTTCGGGATGGTGGGTGCGCCGCCCCTGGACAAGGTCGCGGGCGGCCTGGGCCAGGGCGCGCAGGGCCTCTCCCCCGCCGGCCAGTGCGGTGGGGGTGCCGGCCTGCTGGAGGGCGAGGATTTCGGTGACGGCGCCGATGTTGGTGCGGCACAGCACCGCGCCGGTCCGGTGGGAGTGGGGGCCGATGACGGTGAGGACGTCGGCGCTTCCGCTGAGCCGGATGGGGGCATTGGCAAGGGTGAGCCAGCGGTTGGCTTCGGCGGCGAGCTGCGGGCCGAAGCGGAAGGACCGGGTGAGGGTGAGGTGGTGGCCGGTGAAGCCGGTCATGACGTCGCGGGCTCCGCGCCAGCCGTAGATGGCCTGGGCCGAGTCGCCGACCATGACGATCTGGGTGCGCTCTCTTTGGGCCAGGACGATCTGTTCGAGGACGGGGTTGGTGTCCTGCGCTTCGTCCAGCAGCAGGAAGTCGGCCTCGAGGACGGGCTCGGTCAGGGCCCACATCTTGAGGTAGTGGTCGTGCTCGAAGCGGACCGTGCCCGCCGCGGGGTCCTGCAGATCCTCCCAGGCTTTCGCGGCGTACGGCAGGAGCAGGCCGGCGAGTTCGGCGTGGGCGGCCTCGGTTTCGATACCGCGCAGGTGCGGCACGTGGTGGTGGGCGAGTTCGGTGTCGGCGGACTGGCAGTAGCGGGTCACGGTGCGCAGCACCGTGTTGGACAAGGTGGCGGGCAACAGGTCGCGGCCCAGGATGCGTACGGGGGTGTTCAGGCCGAGGTCCGCTCCGATTTTCCAGCCGGGCCGGCGGGGGCTGTTGAGGCGGTCGCGGTAGCGGTGGCCGAGGGCGGCGTAGGCCAGGGAGTGGGCCGTTTTGCACTGGACGGTTGAGGGGAAGCGGGCGGCGGCGTCCTGGGCGATGGCGCGGTTGAATGCGAGGTAGCGGCCGCGGCGGGTGGGGTTCTGCTCGGCGAGGAAGGCGAGCGTGGAGGTCTTTCCGGTGCCGGCGCCGGCCTGGATGACCAGGTGGTCGCCGCTCGTGAACGCCTCGAGTGCGGCGGCCTGTTCTGCGGTGGGGGTGAAGTTCATGGATGGGGTCTCCGGAAGCCGTGGCAGACCGCGGGTGCGGGCATGCGGGACGGACCTGCATCGGCCGATGCAGGTGCCGGAGTGAAAGGTGGCAGCCGTTGCGCCGGTCTTCGGGGCGTGTCGCGCCTGACGCCTTCGAGAGGGTGACGGAAAGGGAACGCCAGGGCTGTGCTCGTACGGATGGGCGGGTGCGGGGTCCCGATCGGGTGAGGATTCTCAGCGGGCCCGGGGTTCGCCGTGCGGGGGTTCGTGGCCGGTGCACAGGGGGGCGAGGAGCTCGCCCAGCGGGAGGCCGAAGGCGTGGGCGAGGGCGTGCCAGGTGGCCAGGGTGCCGATGGTGCGGCCCTGCTCGATCTCGATGAGGGTGCGCCTGGACAGGCTGCTGCGGGCGGCGAGTTCGTCGTAGCTCCAGCCGCGCTCGGCGCGCAGCCGGGAGAGGTCCTGGCGCAGCGCCGTCGGGTCCGGGTCCGGCGGCGGGAAGATCGTCACCTGCCCATCCGATGGCGCAGACCCCCACCCTGACAGTGCAGATCCCTGCCCTATTTGCGGGCGCCGGGCAGGGCAGAGCTCTGCACTACGGTGTCCGCTCGTCACCCCTCCCCCGGCGGCACCCCGACCCCGCCCTCACGACATGGCCGAAGGGATTCCATGGTCCTGCCCGCACGCGCCTGGAGCGTGACCATCAGCGCGCACGCCGGACGTCCGACCGTCACCTGCAGCGCGTGCCGCCCCTTCGCCGCCCAGCCGGGCATCCCGGTGCCGCGTCAGGCGCGCCGCCACCTCGCCGGCCATCTCCTCGACACTCCACTGCCCGCGCACCTGCGGACCTGTCAGTGCCGTGAGCACGGGTGCGTCTGGCACCGGCCGCCCACTGCCTGCTCCGGACCACTGGTGCTGCTGCTGATCTGCGGCGACAACGGGCGCACCTGGCGCCTGGCCGACGTCTGCCGGGGATGTTCCCGCTCGATCCCCCGCGCTGCCGCCGTCCCCGAACCCCCTCGTGCCGCCCCGCTCACCTCCTCACCTCCGCCTGCAGAACTCACCGCCGACCACGGCGAGTGGGTGGAAGCGCTGTGAGACAGCCCGCACCCGGCCGCCCACCCGCATCCGCGGTCGCGTCACCGTGTCCGCCCGCCTCACGTGGGGTGCGTCCTGTCCACCGGGCACAAGGCGGTGCCCGTCCCCAGAACCAGTGCGAGCCCGGCGTATGCACGGCGGCCGCGGACGGTCCCGTGGCAGTTGCGGGCCGCTCACCGGCAGCAGCCCCGCCCCGGTACCGGGAGGCGGTACGGGACGGTTGGTGCCACGCCGTGCCCGCGCCGTGGCTGCGCCGGATCGGGTGGGCAGCCTGCGCGTGTTGCCCACCCGATCCGGTGGGTGCGCGCCCGGCCCCGCTTCCCGTACCGGGACGGGCCGTTGGAGCACCCGACAGCAGTCGGGCGATCCGAAGGAACCGCGGTGGCAAGGGACTTCTTCTGTGAGCGGCTGGTGCTCACATCGGGCGGCGGGGTGCGGGAGATCGATCTGGCCCACCCGGTGGTGTGCGTCGTCGGGCCGATCGACACCGGCAAGACCACACTGGCCGACTGCATCAAGTACGCGCTCGGGCTGCCCGTCGCCTGGCGTGAGGTGCCCGGGGAGCGCCTGCAGACGGTGACGCTGTTCGTGCGGATCGAGGGGATGCGCATCGGGCTGCGACGCTCCCTGGTCCGGGACGTGTCCGACGTCGAACTCCTGGACAGCAACGGAGGCGGCGTCGAGGAGATCCTCGACGTGGAGCCGAAGTCGGACAGCGATCGGCGGGTGGTGGGCGAGGTGCTGCTGGACCTGCTCGGCCTGGGCGAGATGTTCGCGCCTCCCTCCGCCGTGGCCCTGCTGGGCGCCGGGGCACGGCTGACCTTCGAGCAGTTGTACGCGATGTGCTACCTCACCCAGGACGTGGTGGACGGCACCGAGTCGGTCAGGGGCAAGGCCAACACCGCCCAGTCCTACCGGACCGTGGTCGAGCTGCTGCTCGGGCTGACCGACGGACCGATGCGGGTACTGACGGCCCGCAGGGACGAGTTGACGCGCACCCTGACCGACCTGAGGCGGCGGACGGAGACCATCAGCGCGTTTTTGACCGGCAGCGCCGCCGGCCTCGAGACGGAGCTGGCGCGCTCGCGCGAGGAGGAGTGCACGGCACTGCAGCGTCTGGAGGAGTTCAAGGGCCGGATGCGGGCCGCCACCGCACACGCCGACCCGCTGCGCCGCCGCGTCCTGGATGCGGAGCAGGTGCTCGAGCGGTGCCGGCGTGCGGTTGCCGAGGGCGAGCACGCGCTGGGGCGCCGGCAGCAGCAGGTACAGCAGCTGACCGACCAGCGCGCCCACGGTCCCCAGCCGTGCTCGCCCTGCCCGGTGTGCCGCGCCGATCTCACCGTGCGGCCGGTTGCTGAGGGGGACTGCCCGTTGTGTCTGAGCGCGCTCGATCCCGCCGTCCTGGCGCAGGCCCTGCATGCGGCGCAGGACGCGCTGGCGGCGGCGGAGCGGCAGCTGACCGAACAGGTCAAGGCCCACGGCGAGGCACAGACCGCCTGGGAGCAGGCCCGCATCGAGCTGGATGCCCGCACCCGGGAGGAGATCAGCCCGCTGGCCGCGCAGATCGAGCTGCTGGCCGCGGCGCATGCGACGGCCCGCACCCGGACCACGCTGCTGGAACGGGAGCTGGAGCCGCATCGTCGGCTGGCCGAGCTGCACCGCTCCGTCCAGACTGCCGAGGACGAGCTGAAGGGCGTGCGGGAGGAGATCCGTACCCGCAAGAACCTGCTGGCCCACCGGCGGACCACGCTCGGCGAGTTCGAGGAGCACTTCACCGAACTCGCCGGCTCCGTCGGCCTGCCCGGCGATCCGGGCGCCCGGCTCAACCACACCTCGCTGCTGCCGCAGGTACGCGCCGGGAACCTCACCAAGGTCGGGCACGGGGTCCGCTGCGCGATCAACGTGGTGTACCGGATGGCGTTCCTCAGCTACGCGCTGGTGACCGGGGCGACGGACCTGCCGTCTTTCCTCGTCACCGACTCCCCCCGCAAGAACGTCGGGTACGGGGACGACGACCAGGAGCTCGTCGGCCGGCTCTACACCCACTTCCTCGATCACATCGCCGGGGTGCGCGGCGGCGGTGCGCTGCGCACCCGGCCCCACCAGATCATCATCGTGGACAACGACCTGCCCCAGCTGCCCAAGCGCCTCCTCGACCAGATGCACGTCATCGAGCTGAGCCGGGACAACCCGCTCGTTCCCTGAAGACGGCGGGCCAGGCTGGCCTGCTCGCGATCCGCGGAGCCGACCGGCGAAGGCGGAAAATGGGTCGAAGTACCCTGAACAGTTCACCTGCTCCGGGTAGGCTGCGTGCAGAGCCAGTCGCCGCGGGCAGCTGGAAGTGAAGCCGGGCGGCCCGGGGTAGACCGGGAGTCCGGCTCGGCGCATGTCCGGGCCGGGTACCCGGCCCGGCGCCTGGTCTTGGTGGAACAGAAGTCCGGGAAACCTGGTCTTCGGCGGCACCGCTTCGCGCGCCTGGCCGGCATCTGGTGCCGGTACAGGCTGAGGCCTACCGGTTGCCGCGCGAGAGTGTCCGTTCCCCTGCCGCCCTGGTGGCGGCGGATTGATCAAAGGTCGTGGGGTCATGGGCCCAGATCGCCGCGGTGACCTTGCGCATGACTGCGGTGGGTTCGGTTGGTGCTGGGGCGTTGGGTGCGACGGCCTCGGGAACGATGATCGCCGTCTGGGTGGCGCGTTGCCGGCGCTGGCCCATCAGCGGGCGGAGCGCGTCGACCAGTTCAACGGTGGCGTAGTGGTCGGCGGGCAGGACGACCGCGTCAAGATCGGGGGGCATGGGGTCACTCGCGCGCTGGCAGCGGATCACCGGCTGGTTGTGCTGCTGGCGGGTGGCGCCTTGCGGGGGTACGACGATTTCCGCGTCGAGCATCAGCACGGCCAACTGGCAGGCGAAGGCTTCGGCCTGTTTCAGGTCCTCCAGTACGGCTACGACGCGGCGCAGGTGGTGGAGTCCGATGAGGTGGGCCGCCCCGGTGGCTTGAGCGCGCCAGCGCATGGGTGAGTTGCTCCAGCGCGGACCGGGCAGGGGCGGCGGCTGGGGGACGTGGATCTGCATCCACTGGTAGGGGCTGAGCAGCCCGTCGGCTTCGAGTTCGGGCCGTTCCACGGTGTGCTGGTGGATGCCGAAGATCGGCTGGTTGGGCATGTTGACGGCCCAGGCGTCCCGCATCTGGTCGGCGTGGACGGGGAGTTGGTGGGGGATGCAGGGAGTGGCTGTCAGGTAGAGGCGCTGGTGGGCGAGGATGCCGTCGTCGTAGTGGATCGTGGCGTACGGATGGCGCTCGTCGATGATGCCCTCGGCGGTGCGGTGGGCTTCCTCGACGATCAGGTGGTCCCAGGGAGGCAGGTCGTGGTCGCGGTGGCTTTCGGCGATGAGGGCTGCATCACGATAGCGGGCCAGGACGAGGGATCTTGAGGGCTGGCTGGCCATCCAGTCGGCCAGATCGCCCGCACTGGTCAAGGTGGTGCCTGCGTTGCCGTTGCGGGTGGGCCGCATGTTGAGGGCGGCCAGCGGCCCCTGGCGCACCGTGCGCCAGGTCTTGACCACATGGTGGAGGTAGGCCACGTCGGGGCCGAGGACCAGACAGGCGGGGCTCGCGGTCTTGCTGGCCAGGGTCGCTGCGATCATGGTTTTGCCTGCTCCGGCCGGCAGGCTGAGGAGCTGGCGCCGGCCGCCGTGGAGCAGCACCTCGGAGAGTGCCGAAGGTGCCGACTGGCGGTCGGCGATCCAGAACGCCGGGTGGTGCCTGCTGGGTTGGGCGAGATCGGGCGGCGGCATGGGCTTGGCGGTGCCGGCCGGTGGCGGGGCGTTCGCGGGTGGCGCGGGCAGCGCGGCCGGGGCGTTGCCGCATGCGAGTCCGGGGAGCCATTCCATGGCCAGGGCTTCGACGGAGTCGATCTCTTCGCGGCTGAGGAGTCCTTCGCCGACCAGGACGCGCAGGTCGGCGATCCACCGGCCCAGTGGGAAGCGGGTGCCGCCGTGGTCGTCGGCGTAGCCGGCCGGGACGCGCAGGTGCTGGTGGCGGCGGAAGAAGCGCCGCGCGGCCCGCAGGCCCTGGGCGTGGGTGCGGGCCTGGCGGCCGTGAGGGCGGCGCAGGGCAAGGGCCAGCGGGTCGTGCCGCAGGGCAAGCGCCGCGAGTTGGCTCTGCTGACCTTTGGTGAGGGTGAGGAAGACGTCGAACTGTTCGTCCAGCCAGCGGGTGAGGTCGTCCGCGTGGGCGGGCAGCGGGCCCGCCGGGATGGTCAGGCGCCCGGCTCGGGCGCGGGTGCACATGCGCTGCCATTCGCGGGGCCAGGAGGGGTTCCAGTACGGGTCGATGTCTTTGAGCGCACGTTCGTAGGCCGCAGGCAGCGTGCCCTCGGCAGCGGCCTGGCGCTGCTCGGCGAGCCACTGCCCCAGCGGGCGGCCCCGGAATCGGTGTGCGGGCTCGGCGAGCAGGTGCCCGTGTTCGCTCGCGTAGGCCTGGGCGAGGTGAAGGTAGTGCTCGGTGCTGTCCTTGGGGTGGCTCCAGGCCATCTTGCAGGTGGCGAGGGCCGCGGTGCGGGCCGGGGGAAGGTTGCCGGCCAGTTTGAGGGCGCGCTGGTAGCCGAGCCAGCAGCCGAGGTGGAACCCGTCGGCGTCGATGTAGTTGCTGGGGACGTGCAGGTGCCCGTGGTCGTCGAAGTACCGCTGGGCGGCGGCCATGCCTTTGCCCCAGACATCCGGCTCGGGCTCCATGATCCGCAGCATGAGGTGGGGGGCGATCTCCCGCGCGCGGGCCGGACGGATGGCGATGTCGTTCTGACTGAGCCGGCTGGCGGGGCCGCTGACGGGCAGGCGGACGAACACGTGCTCGTCGTACGCCCGCAGAGCGATCATCACCTGGTGCAGCAGGTGGTAGGGGGTGCCGAAGGTGGCCTCCTCGGGGCGCTGCCCTGGGCCGAACACCACGGGAATGATCAAGGTGGCGATCTTGTCGGAGCCCGGGGCGAGGCGCAGCGCACGGCCGACGGCCTGCACGATGTCGATGGTGGAGCGTTTGGGGTCGGCGAAGAGCACGGAGTCGGCCAGCGGGAAGTCGACGCCTTCCACGCACAGCCGGACGTTGCACAGCACGTTCAGGTCGCCCAGGGTGCCGCGGGCCGGCGCCAGGCCGGGGCGGGCGAACCGGTCGGTGCGTTCTTTGCGCAGCGCCCGCGAGTGGCCGGAGTGGATGGCGGCCGTCCACAGGCCGTCGGCATGGCGGCCGGGGAGGCTGGCGGCGGTTTCGGGGAGGGTCTCTGCGAACGCGTCGCACTGCACGATGCTGCGGCTGAAGACGACGGTGCGGCGGATGCCGTGCCGGGCGCGCGCCTCGAACAGGGCCAGCTGTCCGGCCGCGACGCGCATGGCATCGCCTTGGGGGGTGCGCAGGCAGCGGCGGCCGTTGGAGGCCAGTGCCGCGCGCAGCTGCGGGTCGTGGATCTCCGGGGCGGCGATGCGGTAGTCGGCCAGCCGGCCTTCGTGGATGGCCTGGGCGAGGGAGTAGCGGTAGGCCACTTTGCCGTAGAGGGTGACGTCGTCCATGGAGGCGACCGGCTCGGCGGTGATGCCTTTGTTGATGTCCCAGATGCGTGGGGTGGCGGTGAGGTAGAGCCGGTGGCGTGCGGGGATGGCGTCGTTGTCGTGGATGATGCCCCAGCGTTTGTTGCGGGCGCCGGCGGTGCGGTGGGCTTCGTCGACGACGATGAGGTCCCAGCGCGGCAGCAGGTGCTGATGGTGAGCCGGGGGGAGTTTGTGCAGCGACTGGTAGGTGACGAACACGCTCGTGGGGCCGTCGGCGGCGCGCAGCCGGGCGGTCAGGTCGGCGCCGTCTCGGGTCAGGGTGAGGACCCCGGCGAGCGCGGCTTCGGATGTCTCCTTGTCCGAGCACAGTCCCAGGTAGGTGCCGCTGCGGCCGGCGTTGTACCAGACGCGGGCGGTCTGGTGGAGCAGGTCGAGGGTGGGCACGACGACCAGGCTGCGGCTGTTCGGGGCGATTTCGTGGGCGATGTGGACGGCCAGGTGGGTCTTCCCGGTGCCGCACGGCATGACGACGAGTTGGCGTTCGGCGCCCATGGCGAAGGCGTTGAGGACGCAGTCGGCGGCGTTCCGCTGCGGCGTCCACAGCTGGCTGGGCAGGCGGGTGACGGCATCGTGCAGCACGGGCGGCTCCCCTCTGGGGCCGGCGCGGTGGGGATCCCCGGCAGGATGCCGCGTGCCGGGCGTGGCGCGGGCTCGTCCGCGTCCGTCTGTCACCCGTGCGGGTGAGGTTGATGGGCAGGGCGCGGATGGCGTGGTAGAGAGGGGCGGCGGTCGTGGGCCGGCAGGTCACGGGCGCGGTGGGCGAGCGGCGGTGCGGCCGATACCGGGGCGCAAGGAGGGTGGGGCACGGTGTACGGCGGGAGACTGGCGGCGCGGCGTGTGCTGCTGCTGGCGGGTGAGTCCAACGCGTCGTATCTGTCCCGGGTGGCCGCCGCGCAGGGGGTGTCGGTGGACTTTCTGCTCGGCGAGCTGGGTGCGGGCCCGCCCGGGCAGCAGGCGCTGGCGCCGCATCTGGCGGAGGTGTTCCTCAGCCGTGCCGCCGTCGACCGGCTGGCGGTGATGGTGCGGATGGACTGGCCGCAGCTACGCCGGGCGCTGCCGCATCTGCGGGAGCCGCATCTGCTGCCGGGACAGCAGGCCCGGTGGGAGTGGCCCTGGCAGCCGCTGCCGCACTATCTGGTGCCTGCCTGTCCTCTGTGCGCGGCCCGGCGCGGCGCATCCGAGACGGCGGTGTGGCTGGTGTGGCCGGATGTGTGGACGATCTGCCGGCGGCACGATCGGTTCAGCCATGTCCGGCAGACAGGCACACAAGCGGTCGATGTGCGGCGGCTGCCGGAGACGGTGCGCGCCCACCGCGTGCGGCTGCGCCTGGAGCGGCGGTGGGGGCCGGCGGGGGCGTTCTTGTCCGCGGATGCCTTCGCGATCGTCGGATGGTGGTGGCGTCGCTGCCTGTTCGGGCCGGTGTGGCAGGAGCGGGCGCGGCGGGCGCACCTGCAGCTGACGGATCCCGCAACGGCATGGCTGCTGCTGTATCCCGAAGCGGTACAGATGGCCCGGCTGCTGCTGCGCCATGAGCGGCGGCGTGCCGTGACGTCGGCCTCACAGTGGGGTCGGGCCGAGGCCGAACTGGCAGCAGCCGGCTCCGGGTTGGCCGCCGCGGCGGGGGTGTCCGCGGGGCGATGGCAGGTACCGGTGGCGGAATGGCTGGCGCTGCACCATCGCTGCGACGCGCCCGCCCGCCTGGAGGGCTTGGTGCCCGGCCGCGACGGGCCGGCGCCGTGCGTGAGCGCCGTGGTGCATCACAGCAGTAATGAGCAGGGCGCGTTGGAGGACCGGTGCTGTCTGCCGTGGGAGTGGAGCGACCCGTCGGTGCCCGTCTGACCCTGTGTTCGCGCGAGCGCCCCGCCCTGCGCATTCCGCGAGTGGAACATGTGCTCGACTCATCGCTGGTTCGGGTGGCTGGCGGTGAAGTGCCCTGCCCTCAGGGTCGGGTGGGCCGATGCTGGCCGGGGCTCTTTGCGTGGCCGTCCGCCACGAGGTTCAGGGGGTGGGAGCGTGCCCGTGTATGCCCGGGACATCACGGTCGTGTACGTCGACCGTTTCGGGCGGCAGCAAGCCCTGCCGGTTCAGCGGGCGAGCCGTATCCCGTTCGAGGAGTTGCCGCCGTTGCGGCCGCCGGTGGCCTATCCGGGACGGACCTCGTTTGTCACCAACGCCGCGGCCCCGGTCGGCGGCCAGGCGCTGGCGTGTTCCTCGCTGCGTGAGCTGGCCTGCTCGATGCTGCTGGATCGCGACCCGCAGCCGGGGGTGCGCAGCGCCGGCCCGATGGAGCTGCACTGGAAAGGCGAGCGGCAACACCGTGTGCGGCCGGCGTTTGTCGCCCGGTGTGCGGGGCACCGCGAGGTGGTGTGCGTGCAGCCGTCTGAGATCACGAAGCAATGGCGCCTGGAGCAGGACGTGTTGGCCGTGGCGGCCGCGGCCGCGGGCTGGCTGGTGCGGGTGATGGTGCCCCCGCAGGGCCTGGAGCTGGACAATCTCACCCTGATGCACGCGGCCCGCGACGCCGTCGACTGCCCGGAGCGGCTCGAGCTGCTGCTCGACCAGGTGCCCCGTCCGCGCCGTATCGCACACGCCGTACGGGCGGCCGGACTTCCGCTGCTCAGCGGCGTGGACCTGGCCTACCACCTGCTGTGGAAGGGTGCCCTGCTGTTCGATCCCGGCCGCCTGCTCACGCCCGCCACGACCGTGTGGCGCGCCGCCGGCCCTGGGGCACCGGCGTGAACGGGCACCGTGGGGAGCCGCCCCCGCTGTGGGACAGCCTCGCCCTGGGGGACACCGTGCGCTATCGCGGCGGGACCTGGAACGTCATCGCCTTCTGCGGGCCCCATGTGTATCTGGAACGGCCCGGGCAGGCCGCAGCGGATCCTCTGGTCATCGTGCAGCGGGCGCTGACGGCGGCGCCGGACTTCGCCGTCGTCAGCCGGCCGGCAAAGCGGACCGTGCTGCCGATGCGGGTCGGTGAACTCAAGGGCCTGCCGCGTGCGCTGCGCAAGGAGGCGCGGCGGTGGGAGCGGCACGTCAAGGAAGTCCTGCACGAACAAGCCCCCTGGATTGCAGCCGACACCCCACCCGCGGCTCCTGCGTTCGACCCCGGCCTGCACACCCTGAAGCAACGCTGCCAGGCCAAGGCCGACCAGCTCACCGCGCTCGGCCACCCGGTGTCGGCCGCCACGGTGAAACGCAAGTGCGCCGCGTGGCGGACGGGCGGATTGATGGCGCTGGTCGACCAGCGCAGCCTGCGCGGCGAGTCCCTCACCGGGCACCTCGACGCGAAGGTGATCGACCTGGTGTGGGAGGTCCTGGACGACGAGCGGGAAACCGGCCGCTCGCCGGGCACACTGTCGCGTCTGATCGACGACGTGAAGCATCTGATCTCCACCCGCCACGCGAAGAACGGCACGGTCCCCAAAAAGTGGCGCTGCAGCCAGGCCACCTGGTACCGACTGCTGGCCGGCCTGGGCATCACCGCCGAGAACGCTCATGCCATGGCGGCGGCCCGGTCCGCCGACAGCGCCCACACCGCCAGCTGGTACACCGGGCGTCCGGCGACCCTCGCGCGCTGGCCCGGTGAGCTCGTCCAGATCGACACCACCGGGCTGGATGTCCTGGCGATGGGCGATGACGGGCGGGTGATCTCGGTGGAGTTGACCATCGCCATCGATGTCGCCACCCGCAGCATCATCGGCGCACTGATCGTACCCAAGCGCCACCGGCGCGGCGACGGCAACGGGCGGTGGATCGCCGGGCGGGCCACCCGGTCCTTCGACACGGTGCAGGTGCTCGGGCAGGCCCTGGCGCCGCTGCCGGCCCGACCGGGCTGGGGCCCGGAGACCCTCATGGAGGGATCCGCCCTGCCGTACGAGGAACTCCTGGCGGCCGACGAGCGGTTCGCCGGCTCCGCCGCCCGCCCCGTCATCAAGCCGCACACCGTGGTGATCGACCATGGATCGCCCTACATCTCCGAGGACTTCACCCGGGCCTGCCTGTCGCTGGGCATCCAGGTACGCAAGGCCCGGCTGCGCACCGCGATCGACAAGGCCATCGTGGAGCGGGCCATGCGGGCCATCAAGTCCGGGTTCAGCCAGTACCTCGCCGCCTACACCCATCACCGTCTGGACCTGCGCGGAAAGAAGGTCCGCAAGCAGCTGGTATGGACGATTCCCCAGCTGCAGGACCTGTTCGAGCAGTGGATCGTGCTGCACTGGCAGCAGACCCCGCACGGCGGACTGCGCAGCCCCTTCCATCCCGGAGTGAAGGTCTCCCCCAACGTCATGTACGCCGCCCTGGTGGCAATGCGCGGCTACCGGCGCATCAGCCTGACCGAGACCCAGACCCGCAAACTGCTGCCCGCCTGGTACGTGCGCGTCACCCGCAAGGGCTTTCAGCTCAACAACCGCACCTACAACCTGGACCGGGGCGGCCTGGACGCCTTCCGCGGCCCCTCCGAGCTGGCCTGGCTCAAGGGCCGCTGGGAGGTGCACTGCTCCCCCAACAACCCCGAATTCGCCTGGCTGTTCGACCGCCGGGCCGAGGAGCGGGGCGAGGACCCGTGGGTGGAGGTGCCCTTCATCCACCGCCGGCTGCTGTATGACCAGTGGACGGAGGAAACATGGGATCGGGCCGTGCGCATCCATCTGGACCGGGGCGGCAGCGTCCGCGACGAACTGGCCATCACCCGGGTCCTGGCCGAGCTGCAGCGCACCCTGGCCGACGGGCCGCAGCCCGGCACCGCCCCGCCCACCGCACCGCAACCGGCCCGGACAGCTCCGCAGCGGCCGCGTGCGCCTTTGCCGCAAGCTGCCACCAGCGTTGAACTGCCCCCGCTGGACATCGAGTCGGTGCGCCCGTTCCGGTCGCTGGACCGGCCCGCACGGGATCTGTTCGACACCCCGGAACCGGTGCGCGGCGGCGCCCAGAGCCTCGAGGACTTCCTCGCCTCACTCCCCCAGGTCCCGCCCCCCGACCCGGACGACAGCAGTGACAGCAGTCTGCCGCCGGATGGCCCCAAGTCCCCGCCCGGAGAGCGATCATGACGGCCCAGACCCGCGCACCACGCAGCCCTGCCGCCCGCCCCGCAGCGCCCCTTTCGCCGCGGGACGCCACCAGCACCGTGCACGCCTGGAACGCGCTGGTGCGTGAGGACCCCGCCTCTCCCCCACCGCTGCCCGCCGCCCCGCCCCGCGACGTCACCGAAGACGATCCGCGGGTGCGCTACCACGCCCGGCTGGGGCTGGTGGAGACCACCGACATCCGCAAAGGCCTGCTCACCGCGCGCCGTCTGCTGCGGCTCAACGGCGAGCGCCGCCACCCCTGCCCTCACATCGCCATCGACAGCGACTGCCGCGGCACGGGCAAGCGGACCCTGCTGCACCACATCGGCCTGGGCTTTCAGGGCCGCCTGGAGCAGCTGCACGGCATCGACGACACCGTCATCCCTGTGGTCTGCCTCAACACCCCGCCCGACCCCGGCGCCCCGGCCGACTGGTCCGCCGCCATGGCCACCTTCCTGGGATGGGACCTCTACCGCTGCAACACCGAAGGCCAGCTCGTCCCGCGCATGAAGGACTTCACCGGCCCCGCCCTGCACATGCTGCGCACCAGCCGCACCCGCCTGTGTCTGATCGACGGCATCGACCGGCTGCCGACCGAAGACCTGCAGCCGACGTTCGACCTCTTCGACTACCTCGCCGACGAACTGGGCCTGACCGTCTTCTGGAGCGGCATCGGCTCCAGCGACATCCTGCGCGAGGCCCGCACCGCCCGGATCCCGGCACTGCGCCGGACCGGCCAGAACACCGCCGCGCTGCGGCCCCGCGCGGCGCCCACCCTGTGGGTCAACCGGCTCCCGCCGCGCAGCGCGGAGCACCCCGACGAGTGGGTCAGCGCGCTCGCCACCCTCGACGGCAAACTGGTGCTGGTCCATCACACGCCCAACACCCTGCTCAAATACCAGAAGGCGCTGTACCGCATCACCGACGGGCTCATGGAACACCTCGCCCCGCTGATCGGCATGGCCGCCCAGCTCGCGATCCTCGACCACACCGAAGCCCTCACCCCCGACGTACTGCGAGACGCAGCCGCCTACCTCGACCTGCCCGCCGGCGATGACCTCGGCAGTCTCTGGGTGAGCGATCGCGAGCCGGAGGCCACGGACGCCCCCACCGCCACAACGGACCGTACGGTGTGAAGGCGTTGTGGCAGCCGGCTACTCGTGAAGGGTCAACGCCGCCCGCACATAGGTCGTCCGGCCGGCCCAGATCGCACCGTCCACACACGTCGGATCAGCCATCGGCCCAGTAATGATCACAGCGTCCCCCGCCGCGGCCACGGCCCGCCGCCACGCTGCCGTCGTCGGCATCGTCCCGTCGTAAAAGCACAGCCCGTCCGGGAAGGACACACTCAGCATGTCGCCGGGCAGACGCAGCTGCGCACTCCAGCCGGCCGTGCGCTCAGGGGCGAACAGAGTGCTCGTCGACAGACGCTTCCCTCCCGCCTCGCGCACGAGAAACTCCACGACGTCCGCCACCTCCACCTCGCCCTGCGCGGTCTCCATCTTCATGGTCATCGGCTGCAGCATGAAGATCACAGCCTGATCGGCGAAATTCCCGCTCTGCGCCCTCAGTTGCATCCCACCGGGAGCGATGTCGAGCGGCTCCTGGCTTCGGGGATGGTCCGCGCTCAGCGCAGCCACCAGCGCCACGGCCGTATCGGCCGCCTCCCGGGCCTGCCGCACCGTGCAGTCCGCGCTCGTGACACTGCGCATCGGCGCTCCGTCGGCCCACAGCCGGGCAAGTCCGCGAAACGCGGCCGTGGTTCGGACCACAGCATCCGCCCGCTCACCGTCGTCCAGAAGCTCCGCAGGCAGCGCGCCGTAGACTTCCGAGGCGATCACACACGACCACTCCACCAGCTTGCCGACCGCTCGAACGTCCCTCGCCACACGATCCAGCAGAACAGGCCGGCACCCCTGACAGCCGTCCAGCGTCACGTCGTACAACTGGTCCATCACAGCAGCCCGAGTCCCGATGTCCGGCACGTCGCACTCCGAGGGCGCGACGAACCGACGCACACGGTCACCCGCGTGATCGTGCACGTGATCGGCGGCAGCGACGAGCTTCTCCACAGCCCCTCCCAAGCAGTCCAGTCCGTCCAGTCCATCGTCTCGACGCTCCAACAGTCATCACCCAAAAGCTGGGAAACCATCACACGTCGACCGATACTTCGGTAGAGGACCAACAGGACGGCGCGCGCTCACCGCGAACCCCGCCCCGCCGAGCGCCAAGCCCTTGCCCCTCCGACCCCAGCGACAGACCCCGCCACAAGATCGAGCCCGCCCCGAGCAGGACCCGGACCTCCTGAAAATCTCACCGGAGTTGCACCCTTCTCAATCAACCTGAACGCAGCAGGTCAGAGCGCATACAGGGGAACACACCCGTTCTCATCTATCTGCACCCAAGCAGCTCACAGAGCTACTCAGAACGCACTCTCGATGAGAAGGCACAGCTGGTGAAGGGCGCTGGCCGTCCATCATCGCAACTGAGACTGTGCTCCGGGGGCCCGGAACACTGTCTGGGCGCCGGGGCGGCACCTTGTGTCGATGCACTCCGTCGCTGGGTCTTGAGTTCTTCTCTGCGGTCCTGGTTGCCGGGGCGAGCAGGAGCTGGCTGCTGTGCCAGGTGATGGCGTTGCCCACTGGCTACGATGCCGCGAGTTTGATCACTGCCTGATGTGGCATCACCTGATGCGCTGTCCGTGGACGTCTCAGAGTGGACTAGCGTCTGGGTCGTGAACCGCCCCGGGTTCGGTGGAGATCTCAGTTGGTGGCTGTGAGCTGGGGTTTCGTGGTTGCTCGGTAGTAGTTGGCTTCGTATTCGACGGGCG
>NZ_JBHXLV010000118.1:0-20240 GCF_042721685.1 Streptomyces sp. NPDC058459
GTCCCCCCCCCACGCCGCCACCCGCCAGGGGCTTTTGTCGGGGGGGGGGGTTTTGGTGTTTCCGCCCCGGGGGGGGGCGGGGCCCATTTATTCCCCCGGTTTGCAATTTGGGCCCCGAGCCAGGGGCCCGTCAAGGGGCCGTGTCAGGGTCGGGGGGTTTCGGCTCAGGGATCGGTCAGGGTCGGCTCCGGGGCCGGTCAGGGGCGGGTCGGGGGTTCCGGCGTGGTGGCGACGAGCAGAACCACCTCGTACGTCTCCTCGACCAGGCCGTCGGGGAAGACCTTGATCAGGTGAGCGCGCTCGGCGTCGAAGAAGTCGGTCCGGGCGGCCTCGGGGGCGAGGAGGAAAGCGGAATGACTGCCGATGTTGGCCAGGTGTGTGTCCAGTGGCACGCGGCGGCTCCAGCGGACCGAGCGGCGGGCGAAGCGCAGCCGGCCGGCGGGGTCGGTGACGACGCGGTCGGCGGCCGTGCGCTGCTCGGTGTGCATGGGCAGGCCGAGGAAGCGGGCGGTGCGCGCGGCGGCCGCGGCGATCCAGTCGACGTCCGTGGCATGGACGTTCCACCACAGCGCGAGCGCGCCGCCCGGCCGCAGCACGCGCAGCGCCTCCGGCACCGAGCGGGCCGGGTCGGTCCAGTGCCATGCCTGGGCGTAGGTGATGAGGTCGGCGTGGGCGTCGGCCACGGGAAGGGCGTCCCCGCTGCCCTGGACCAGGCGAAGGTGCGGGTTTCTCCGGCGGAACTCGGCGGCCATGCCCGCGCCCGGCTCGACGGCGAGCACCTCGGCACCCCGCTCGTGCAGCAGCGCGCTGGCGATACCGGTGCCGGCGCCCACGTCCACGGCTCGGGCGCCGGTCAGGGGACGGCCGGAGAGTTCCTCGATGGTGTCGAAGAGCGCGGGCGGATAGGAGGGGCGGTTCTCCGCGTACTGGGCGGCGGCCACGTTGAAGGAGTGGGCGCGGGCGGTGTCGGTCGGCTCGCCGGAAGCCCGGGATGTGGTCATGCCGACCATGATGCGCGGCATGGGGCAGGTGGGGTCGGTGGTTCCGTGCCGGGTGCCTCGGTGCCGTCGCCCCGGCCGGCCTCAGCGCTTCTTGCGGGCCTTCGCGGGGTTGCCCGTGCGCCGGGTCCGGGTGCGCTCGTACTCCGCGCGGGCGGTGTCGTACTCCGCGCGGTGCAGCTTCTCGCCCGGTGCCTCGGTCAGGGAGCGGACGGACCAGGCGAGGAGGGTGCCGACGAAGCCGACGGCGAGCAGGCCGCGCAGGCGGGCCTGGCGCTCGGGGTCGGGGCGGCGGCCGAAGTTGTCCCAGGTGTTGCGGAAGGCGAGCGCGCCGCACACCGCGAACATGGCGATGACCAGGACGGTCACGAAGGAACCGGTTCCGGCGATCTGGAGGCCCTGGTAGGCGAGCCGCAGGATCAGACAGGAGACGGCGGCCGCGACGAGGGCGCCGAGGCCGACGGCGGCGCGGCGGGCCGGGTAGCCGCCGGTGTGGTCCACCCAGGACGTGCCGAAGAAGCGGAGGGGTTCGGGGCGGGGGCCGCCGCCCGTGGAGCCCGCCGGGATCGCGTTGGTGCCGGTCTCGTCGCTCACGCGTCGATTATGGCTCCGGCGGGCGGCGGGCTCCGGGCCGGGGCGTCAGCCGCAGCGGCCGGTCACGTAGCCGTCGCTGCCGGTGTGCACATAGGCGTCGGACACGAACTCGCCGGAGCCGATGTTGTCCCAGATCTTCGAGGTGCCGTACGGGCCGGTCACGGTGGTGCCGGGCGTCTGGCAGAAGATCGTGACGAAGGAGCCGGCCGGCAGCACGCGGATGATGTTGTAGCCGGTGCCGGGGCCGCTGCGGACGTTCAGGGCGTCGTTCGGCGAGACCTGATAGCGGGACGCGGCGGCGGTGGCCGCCGGCTCGGCCAGAGTGGTGGACGCGTGGTCGTCGGACATGAGATACCTCCCCCGTGACACCCCGTGGCCGCCACGGGGTGGTGACACCGCTCGTCGGGCATCGCGGACGGGTGCCGGACGGGCGGGCGGGCCATGGCTGCGCGTGACTCGCAGGCGGAGGTTAGCAAGCCGCCTCGGCGTCGTACGAGCAATCGAATAGGCTCCTCTGCGTCGCGCGCGCGGCCGAAGAGCACGGGGGTGGTCCATGGCGCCACAGCACAGCACCGGAGCCGGCGCGGAAGCGGAACTTCCGGAGTACGCCGGTCACTACCGGCTGGAGTCGCAGCTCGGCTCCGGCGGGATGGGTGTGGTGCATCTGGCCCGCAGCGCCTCCGGGATGCGGGTGGCGGTGAAGGTGGTGCACGCCGAGTTCGCGCGGGACCCCGAGTTCAGGGGGCGGTTCCGGCAGGAGGTGGCGGCCGCGCGGCAGGTGAGCGGCGCGTTCACCGCGCCGGTGGTGGACGCGGACCCGGAAGCGGACCGGCCTTGGATGGCGACGCTGTTCATACCCGGTCCGACCCTGTCCCAGGAGGTGAAGCGGAACGGGTCGCTGGAGCCCGCGCAGGTGCGGCGGCTGATGGCGGGGCTCGCCGAGGCGCTCAGGGACATCCACCGGGTCGGTGTGGTGCACCGGGATCTCAAGCCCGGGAACGTGCTGCTGGCCGACGACGGGCCGAAGGTGATCGACTTCGGGATATCCCGGCCGAAGGACAGCGAATTGCGCACCGAGACGGGGAAGTTGATCGGTACTCCACCGTTCATGGCGCCGGAGCAGTTCCGGCGGCCTCGGGAGGTGGGCCCGGCGGCTGACGTGTTCGCGCTCGGGTCGGTGATCGTGCACGCGGCGACCGGGCGGGGGCCGTTCGACTCGGACAGCCCCTATGTCGTGGCGTATCAGGTGGTGCACGACGAGCCGGAGCTGGCCGGGGTACCGGAGAGTCTCGTGCCGCTGGTGCGGCGGTGTCTGGCCAAGGAGCCGGAGGACAGGCCGACGCCGGACGAACTGATGCGGGCGCTGCGTTCGCTCGCGGCCTCGTACGACACGCAGGCGTTCATACCGGCGCAGCGGGACGGTGCGGCGGAGGCGGGCGCGGACGAGGTGTCGGCGGACGGCGACGGCTCCGCCGGGGCGGAGGCGCCGGTCGCGGCGCCGGGGCGGCGGTGGCGTGGGCGGCGGGCGGTGCTGGCGGCGACCGCGTCGGTACTGGCCGTGGGCGCGGTGCTGGCCTCGGTGTGGTGGGCCGGGGCCGGGCATGGGCAGGCTGGGCCCCGGGTGGCTCCGAAGGTGACGGCGGCCGGGTTCGAGGGGTGGCGGACCAGGCCGGTGGCAGGCGCGACCGGTGCGCCCTGGTGCGTGGCCGGCGCGGGCAAGCTGCTGTGCACCGTTGACGGTGCGGTCTTCGCGCTGGACCCGGCGGGGGGTTCCGTGGTGTGGCGGCGGGCGTTCGCCGGGGCGCGGTGGAGTGATCCGCCCGCGCTGGCCGGCGGCTCGTTGCGGCTGCGGGACCAGAGGGGGCACCTGACGTCCCTCGATCCGGACACGGGGCGTACGCGCGAGGACCGAGAGCTGTCCGGGAGCACCGGCACGAAGTACGTGGGGGACACGCTGCTGACGACCCGTGCGGACGGGGTGGTCGTGGGTGCGGACAGCGAGTCGGGGCGGGAGAAGTGGCGGATGCCGTGGCCGGACGGCATCCGGCCGCGCCTCGATGCCTTCAGCTCCGGGCCTGCGGGGTCTGCGGGGTCTGCGGGGTCTGCGGGGTCTGCGGGGTTTACGGGGTTTACGGGGTTTACGGGGTACGCGACGGTGACCTCGGCGGACGGCCGGAGCACGCGGGTCACGGCGTTCGACACCGGCTCGGGGGCCGTGCGGTGGAGCGGGCGGATGTCCGGGGTGCTCGAACCGGTGGGCGCGGAGGGCGGGTTCGTGTACTTCCTCGAGGCCGATCCGGAGGACGGGGGCACCAAGGCCGTGGTGCGGTACGCGGTGGGGTCGGGCGGGACACGCCGGGTCCCGCTGCTGGGTCCGCTTCTCGACGCTCAGGCCACCGTGCGGGACGGCGTGGTGTACCTGCTCGCGGCCAACGGTGGTCTGGACGCGGTCGCCCCGGAGGCGGGCAGAGCGCTGTGGCACCTGGAGACGACGGTGAGCCGTGGCTCGGCCCCGGTGACGGACGGCCGGCGGGTGTACTTCACGTCCGCCGACGGGCGTCTGCTCGCCGTGGACGCCCGCCGGGGCACCCTCGCGGGTCAGACCCGCCCCCCGCTGGGCGCGCGGGCGGACCGGGTGACCTCAGGCCTGCCCTCGCCGGTGCTGGCGCTGGGCCATGTGTACGCGGGCGCGCCGGGCGGTGCGGTGTTCGCGGTGGACGCGGGTGATCCGGCGGCCTGGTGAGCGGTGCGCTCGTCGGCCGCCGGATGGCCCTGGGGCGTCAGCCCAGGCGGGTCACGTCGCGGACGGCGCCCTTGTCGGCGCTGGTGGCCATCGCCGCGTAGGCGCGCAGGGCGGTGGAGACCTTGCGGGTGCGGCCGGCGGGGGCGTAGACGCCGTTCAGCGCGCGGTCGCGGCGGGCGAGTTCGGTGTCGTCCACCAGGAGTTCGATGGTGCGGTTCGGGATGTCGATGCGGATGCGGTCGCCGTCCTCGACCAGGGCGATGGTGCCGCCGGAGGCCGCTTCGGGGGAGGCGTGGCCGATGGAGAGGCCGGAGGTGCCGCCGGAGAAGCGGCCGTCGGTGACGAGGGCGCAGGTCTTCCCGAGGCCGCGGCCCTTGAGGTACGAGGTCGGGTAGAGCATCTCCTGCATGCCGGGGCCGCCCCTGGGGCCCTCGTAGCGGATGACCACCACGTCGCCGTCCTTGACCTCCTGGGTCAGGATGCGCTGGACGGCCTCCTCCTGGGACTCGCAGACCACGGCAGGTCCCTCGAAGGTCCACACCGACTCGTCGACGCCCGCGGTCTTCACCACGCAGCCGTCGACGGCGAGGTTGCCCCTGAGGACGGCGAGGCCGCCGTCCTTGGAGTAGGCGTGCTCGGCGGAGCGGATGCAGCCGCTCTCGGCGTCCTCGTCGAGGGCGGCCCAGCGCTCGGACTGGGAGAAGGCTTCGGCGGAGCGGACGCAGCCGGGGGCCGCGTGCCACAGCTCGACGGCCTCGGCGGACGGGGAGCCGCCGCGCACGTCCCAGGTCTTGAGCCAGTCGGCCAGGGACGGGCTGTGGACGGACGTCACGTCCTCGTTGAGGAGCCCGGCGCGGTGCAGTTCGCCGAGGAGGGCGGGGATGCCGCCGGCGCGGTGCACGTCCTCCATGTAGTAGGTGCGGTCCTTCGCCACGTTGGGCGCGACCTTGGCCAGGCAGGGGACGCGGCGGGAGACGGCGTCGATCTCGGGCAGGCCGAAGGGGACGCCCGCCTCCTGGGCGGCGGCCAGCAGGTGCAGGATCGTGTTGGTCGAGCCGCCCATGGCGATGTCCAGCGCCATCGCGTTCTCGAAGGCCGCGTGGGAGGCGACGGAGCGGGGCAGGACGGTGTCGTCGTCCTGCTCGTAGTAGCGGCGGGTGATGTCCATGACCGTGCGGCCCGCGTTCTCGTACAGGGCGCGGCGGGCGGTGTGGGTGGCGAGGACGGAGCCGTTGCCGGGGAGGGAGAGGCCCATGGCCTCGGTGAGGCAGTTCATCGAGTTGGCGGTGAACATGCCGGAACAGCTGCCGCAGGTGGGGCAGGCGTTCTCCTCGATGCGGAGGATGTCCTCGTCGGAGATCTTGTCGTTGACCGCGTCGGAGATCGCGTCGACCAGGTCGAGGGTGCGCACGGTGCCGTCGACCAGGGTGGCGCGGCCGGACTCCATGGGCCCGCCGGAGACGAAGACGGTCGGGATGTTCAGGCGCAGCGCGGCCATCAGCATGCCCGGCGTGATCTTGTCGCAGTTGGAGATGCAGACCAGGGCGTCGGCGCAGTGCGCCTCGACCATGTACTCCACCGAGTCCGCGATCAGGTCGCGGGAGGGCAGGGAGTAGAGCATGCCGCCGTGGCCCATGGCGATGCCGTCGTCCACCGCGATGGTGTTGAACTCGCGCGGGATGCCGCCCGCCTCCCGGATCGCCTCGCTGACGATCCGGCCGACCGGCTGGAGGTGGGTGTGGCCGGGGACGAACTCGGTGAAGGAGTTGGCGACCGCGATGACGGGCTTGCGGCCGATGTCCGCACCGGGTACACCCGAGGCGCGCATAAGGGCGCGGGCGCCCGCCATGTTGCGGCCGTGGGTGACTGTGCGGGACCTCAGCTCGGGCATCGCCGCTCGCTCCTTCTGAGAAGACGGGGTCAGGCAGACTCCTGACTTCTGCCGAGCGTACGCCGGTCATCCACGGGGCGGGACGATCTGTCCGGAATGCGGGACGGACATCTTGCGGCGGCGCGCGGTGGCGCCCGGGATCACTCCCCCGTCAGGTGTCCCTGCACCACCGGTGCCAGCCGGGCCACGATCCGCTCCAGATCGGCTGAGGCCAGCGGCTCCACCTTGATCACGTACCGCAGCATGGCGGTGCCGACCAGCTGTGCGGCGGCCAGCTCGGCGCGCAGCTCGGCGTCGGGCACCTCCAGCTGTCCAGCCAGGCGGCGCAGCAGCTGGGCGGCGATCAGCCGGCGGAAGACGGCGGCGGCGGTGTCGTTGTTGACGGCGGAACGGACGATGGCCAGCAGCGGGGTGCGGGTGGCGGGGTTCTCCCACACGCCGAGCACGAACCGGGTAAGCCGCTCCCCCACGGTGTCCAGCGGGCCCTCGGCGATGGCGTCCGGCGCGGCGAGGGCGGGCGCGAAGGCGACCGAGACGGCGGCCTCGAAGACCTGCTCCTTGGTGCCGAAGTAGTGGTGGACCAGGGCGGAGTCGACACCGGCGGCCTTGGCGATGCCGCGTACGGACGTCTTCTCGTAGCCGCGCTCGGAGAACTCCGCGCGGGCGGCGCCGAGGATGCGGTCGCGGGTGTCGCCAGACTCGGCGCGCGGGGGCCGGCCCCGGCGCCGTGCGGTGGGCTCGCTCACGGCAGGGGCACCCCGGCCCCCGCCGCGAGGTGGCGGCGGGTGAAGGCGAGCGCCTCGGCGAGGTCGGCCTCGCGTTCGGCGCCGGACATGGCCCGCCGGGTGTTGACCTCGATGACGACATGGCCGTCGAAGCCGGTGCGGGTGAGCCGGTCCAGCAGTTCGGCGCAGGGCTGGGTGCCCCGGCCGGGCACCAGGTGCTCGTCCTTGGCGGAGCCGATGCCGTCGGCGAGGTGGACGTGGCCGAGCCGGTCACCCATGCGGTCGATCATGCCGAGGGTGTCGGTGCGGGCGGTCGCGGTGTGGCTGAGGTCGATCGTGAAGTGCCGGTAGTCGTCCTTGGTGACGTCCCACTCGGGGGCGTAGGCGAGCAGTTCGCGGTCGCGGTAGCGCCAGGGGTACATGTTCTCGACGGCGAACCGTACGCCGGTCTCGTCCGCCATGCGCCAGATGCCGCCGACGAAGTCGCGGGCGTACTGCCGCTGCCAGCGGAAGGGCGGGTGGACGACGACAGTGGAGGCGCCCAGCTTCTCGGCGGCCGACCGCGCGCGGCGCAGCTTGGTCCAGGGGTCGGTTGACCAGACCCGCTGGGTGATCAGCAGGCAGGGCGCGTGCACGGCGAGGACCGGCACGCCGTGGTGGTCGGAGAGGCGGCGCAGGGCCTCGATGTCCTGGCTGACGGGGTCGGTCCACACCATGACCTCGACACCGTCGTAGCCGAGGCGCGCGGCGATCTCGAAGGCCGTCGCCGTCGACTCCGGGTAGACCGAGGCCGTCGACAGGGCGACCTTCACGTCCCTTGGTTCAGCCACGGAGACACCTTACGGGGTGGGGCAGGGCGGATCAGGGGTGGCTCCGGGCCGGTGTGAGCTTCGCCGTCGCGGGCCCCCGGTACGGCTCACGCCGAGCCCATGTGGTCCAGGCGCCGCAGGATGACGCCCTCGCGCAGCGCCCACGGGCAGATCTCCACGCTCTCCACACCGAACAGGTCCATCGCCCCCTCGGCGACCAGCGCCCCGGCGAGGAGCTGTCCGGCCCGGCCCTCGGAGACGCCGGGGAGTTCGGCGCGCTGTGCGGCGGACATCGCGGCGAGCCGGGGCACCCATGCCTCCAGCGATTCACGTTTGAGCTCGCGCTGCACGTAGAGGCCGTCGGCGTCCCGCGCGGCGCCCGCGATCCGGGCGAGCTGCTTGAAGGTCTTGGAGGTGGCGACGACATGGTCGGGGGCGCCGAAGCGGCTGAACTCACCGACGGTACGGGCGATCTCCGCGCGCGCGTGGCGGCGCAGCGCGCGTACCTCGTCGGAGGTCGGCGGGTCCGCGCGCAGCCATGCGGCGGTGAGACGGCCGGCGCCGAGCGGCACGGAGGCGGCCGCGTCCGGCTCCTCGTCGATGCCGTAGGCGATCTCCAGCGAGCCGCCGCCGATGTCCAGCACGAGCAGCTTCCCGGCGGACCAGCCGAACCAGCGGCGGACGGCGAGGAAGGTGAGCCGGGCCTCCTCGGCGCCGCTGAGCACCTGGAGGCGGACGCCGGTCTCGTCCGCCACGCGCGCGAGGACGTCGTCGGCGTTGCGGGCCTCGCGCACGGCGGAGGTGGCGAACGGGAGCAGGTCCTCGACGCCCTTGTCCTCCGCGGCCTGGAGGGCGTCCCGTACGACGGCTACGAGGCTCTCGATGCCCTCGTCGCCGATCGCGCCGCTGCCGTCGAGGAGTTGGGCGAGCCGCAGCTCGGCCTTGTGGGAGTGGGCGGGCAGCGGGCGGGCGCCGGGGTGGGCGTCCACCACCAGCAGATGCACCGTGTTCGAGCCCACGTCCAGGACACCGAGTCTCATGGACGAAACGCTACTGCCAGAACCCCGGTGCGCGGTGCCCGGACGGCCCTGTCGCGACTTACCCTGGACGGGTGCCAAAGACGAAAAAGGCGAAGGCCAACAAGCCCGGCAAGCCTGACAAGCCGACCAGGCCACGCAAAGCCGGCAAGGCCGCCGAGAACGACGAGAAGGGCCTCGACTTCGCGCGCGCGTGGGTGGAGTTCCCCGACCCCGCCGACGACGAGCAGGTCTTCCGCTGCGACCTGACCTGGCTGACCTCCCGCTGGACCTGCATCTTCGGCCAGGGCTGCCAGGGCATCCAGGCGGGCCGCGCGGACGACGGCTGCTGCACGCTGGGCGCGCACTTCTCCGACGAGGACGACGAGAAGCGGGTCGCCGAGCACGTGGCCCGGCTCACCCCGGACATCTGGCAGCACCACGACGAGGGTCTGGCGGCCGGCTGGGTCTCCGAGGACGAGGAGGGCTCGCGGCAGACGCGTCCCTTCGAGGGCTCCTGCGTCTTCCAGAACCGGCCCGGTTTCGCGGGCGGCGCGGGCTGCTCGCTGCACATCCTGGCACTCAGGGAGGGCCGGGAGCCGCTGGAGACCAAGCCGGACGTCTGCTGGCAGCTGCCGATCCGGCGCACCTACGACTGGATCGACCGCCCGGACGACACCCGCGTGCTCCAGGTGTCCATCGGCGAGTACGACCGCCGCGGCTGGGGTCCGGGCGGGCACGACCTGCACTGGTGGTGCACCTCGGCCACCTCGGCACACGGCGCGGGCGAGCCGGTCTACGTCTCCTACCGGGCCGAACTGACCGAGCTGATGGGCAAGGCGGGCTACGACCGCCTGGCCGAGCTGTGCGAACAGCGGCTGGCGTCCCAGCTCCCGCTGGTGGCCCCGCACCCGGCGGACCCGAGCTGAGCGCGGCCGGGGCGTCAGCGGTCCAGTCATCAGCGGCCCAGTCGTCGGCGGCCTAGTCGTCGGCGGGATTCGGGGTGTCCTCGTCGCCGGGCGGCGGGGACGACTCCGGCGGGTCGGACGGGGGCGGGTCGGACGGCTCGGTCGGGTCGGGGTCCGGCCTCGGGGAGGAGCTGGACGGCGGCGGGGGCTGGCTGGGCGGGCCGGAGGACGGTGCCGGGGGCGGCGCGGTCGGCGTCGCCGGGTCCGGGGCGCTGGGCTGCGGGCGGGAGGGCGCGGGGACCGGGCCTGACCCGTCGATGGTGACGACGGCTCCGGCCGGGGCGACGGCCACGCGGGCCCGCCAGCGGCCCGAGGGCTCGCGCAGATGGTCGACGTACACCTTGACCGTCACCGAGTCGCCGGGGTCGAGGGTGCCGCCCGGCCGGCTGAGGTAGAGCCAGGGCGCCGAGGTGGTCGCGGACCAGCGCACCGGGGCGTCGCCGGCGGCCCTGAGGGTGATCAGCGTGGTGTCGCCGTGGTGGGAGGCGGCGACGGCGAGCCGGCCGGCGCCCTTCTCCCCGGCGCCGTTGACACTGACGACCTCCACGGAGACGTCCGGCCCGCCCTTCTCGGCGCCCCGGGTGCCGGGCTTCACATCGGCGTTGCCCGCGTTCTGGTAGCCGCCCGCCGGGTCGCCGCCGAGCGCGCCGGGGCCGTCCGCCTCGCGGGCGTTGGCCGGGCTGTCGTCCCCGCCGATCGTGGGCGCGCCCCGGTAGGCGGCCCAGAGGGCGAGCACGGGGGCGGCGACGACGGTGGCGACGACGGTCGTGGTGACGGCACGCGCGCGGAGCTTGTCGCGGCGGGCCGCGCGGTCCTTGGGGTCCATCGGGAAGCCGCGCCGGTCGAAACGCGGTGCGGCGGCGGTGCGGGCGCGCGGCTGGTGCGCGAGCGCGGTGTGCAGGGCGGCGCGGGGCGCGGGGAGGACGGGCAGCTCGGCGGGGGTGACCGCGGCACCAGGCCAGCGGCCGGGGACGGCGCGCTCGGCGGTACGGCGGCAGCGCGGGCAGTCGTCGACGTGCCGGACCAGCTCGCGGCGCAGGGCCGCGCTCAGCATGAGCCGGCTGTCGCCGGTGAGGTGGGCCACGCTCGGGCAGCCCCCGGTCTCCACCACGGCGAGGGCGGCGCGGGTGCGTTCGACCTCGCAGGCGGCGGACGCCAGCAGTTCGCGGGCGGCGGCGGGTTCCAGGCCGAGCACGGCGGCGACCTCGGGGGCGGCCAGCTTGTGCCGGACGGCAAGCTCCAGCGCCTCGCGCTGCTCGGGGGTGGTCCCGGCGGCCTCGGGCCAGGCCAGCAGGGCGAGTTCGCGGCGCCGCAGCTCGCGTGTCTCCGGGCACGGGACGGGGTCGGGTGCCGGGGCGCCGGTCGCGGGGCGGCCGGCGGCGTGGCCCGCCTGGCGCTGCTGCCTGGCCCGCGCGAGGCCCCGCAGACAGGCCCAGCGGGCCAGGGCGTACAGCCAGGCCCGGCGGTCGCCGGGGGTCTGCGGGTCGCGGCGGCCGCGCCGTTCGGCGATGACGAGGACCTCGCCCAGGGCGGCGGTGGCCGCGTCGTGGTCGCAGAGCACCGACAGGCAGTAGGTGAACAGGCCGTCCAGGTACGCCTCGTGGCGCGACGACGCCCGCTGGGCGATGTTCCGCGCCGCGGACAGGTCGCGCGCCTCCCGGTGCGCCCGATGCGCCCGGTGTGCGCCGGTGGTGCGGGTCGTGGTGTCCGGAGTGCTGCTCATCACCCGTGCGACCGTAGGCGTCGACGGAGCGCCCCTTCCCGCACCTTGAGCACTTTTAATCCATACGGGTGAAACGATCCCTCATAAGGGGACACCGGCCTCCGGACTGGAGGCGCGAACCCGGTGGGCGGGATCCGGAACTCTGCCCTCCGCGTGCGCCCCGATACCCCGGCGTGCGCCCCCGAGCGCGCGCCGTCCGGGACGCCCGGCGGGCGTTGTCAGTGGCGGGGGCTACGGTTTCCGCATGGCCACCCGTACCAAGTCCGCCAAGGAGCGTCCGTCCTACCGCTGCACCGAGTGCGGCTGGCAGACGGCCAAGTGGCTCGGCCGCTGCCCCGAGTGCCAGGCGTGGGGCACGGTCGAGGAGTACGGCGCGCCCGCGATCCGTACGACGGCGCCGGGCCGCGTCACCAGCTCCGCCCTGCCCATCGGCCAGGTCGACGGCCGTCAGGCCACCGCCCGCACCACCGGCGTCCCGGAGCTCGACCGGGTGCTCGGCGGCGGACTGGTGCCCGGCGCGGTCGTGCTGCTGGCGGGTGAGCCGGGCGTCGGCAAGTCCACGCTGCTGCTCGACGTGGCGGCCAAGTCGGCGAGCGAGGAGCACAAGACCCTCTACGTCACCGGTGAGGAGTCCGCGAGCCAGGTCCGGATGCGCGCCGACCGCATCGGCGCCCTGCACGACCACCTCTATCTCGCCGCCGAGACCGATCTCGCGGCCGTCCTCGGCCACTTGGACGCGGTCAAGCCCTCCCTGCTGATCCTGGACTCGGTGCAGACGGTCGCCTCCCCCGAGATCGACGGCGCCCCCGGCGGCATGGCCCAGGTCCGGGAGGTGGCCGGCGCCCTGATCCGCGCCTCCAAGGACCGCGCCATGTCCACCCTGCTGGTGGGCCATGTCACCAAGGACGGCGCCATCGCGGGCCCCCGCCTGCTGGAGCACCTGGTCGACGTCGTCCTGAGCTTCGAGGGCGACCGGCACGCCCGCCTCCGCCTGGTCCGCGGCGTGAAGAACCGGTACGGGGCGACGGACGAGGTCGGCTGCTTCGAGCTGCACGACGAGGGCATCACCGGCCTCGCCGACCCCAGCGGCCTGTTCCTGACCCGGCGTGCCGAGCCGGTGCCGGGCACCTGCCTGACCGTGACCCTGGAGGGGCGCCGCCCGCTGGTGGCCGAGGTGCAGGCGCTCACCGTGGAGTCCCAGATCCCCTCCCCCCGCCGCACCACCTCCGGCCTGGAGACCTCCCGCGTCTCGATGATGCTGGCGGTGCTGGAGCAGCGCGGCCGGATCAGCGCGCTCGGCAAGCGGGACATCTACTCGGCGACCGTGGGCGGGGTGAAGCTGTCGGAGCCGGCGGCCGACCTGGCCGTCGCGCTGGCGCTCGCTTCGGCGGCCAGCGACACCCCGCTGCCGAAGAACCTGGTCGCCATCGGTGAGGTGGGTCTCGCCGGCGAGGTCAGACGCGTCACGGGGGTGCAGCGCAGGCTCGCGGAGGCGGCCCGGCTGGGCTTCACACACGCGCTCGTACCGGGCGATCCGGGCAAGGTCCCGGCCGGGATGAAGGTCGTGGAGGTCGCCGACATAGGTGACGCGCTGCGGGTGCTGCCCCGCTCCCGTCGCCGAGAGGCCCCGCGGGAGACGGAGGAGCGCCGGTAGACTTTGCGCAGGTCTCGCCCGTCCGTGCGAAACGCGTCCCGTGACGGAAGCGCGTCAGAACCTGCGACCGGAGGAGTGCAGTGGCAGCCAACGACCGGGCAGCAGCTCCCGGAAAGTCCGGTGGGAGTGCCGGTACCGAGGGCCTGATGCGCGCCTCGCTGAGCGCCGTTGCCCCGGGCACAGCCCTGCGCGACGGTCTGGAGCGGGTCCTGCGCGGCAACACCGGCGGCCTGATCCTGCTCGGCTGGGACAAGACGGTCGAGGCGATGTGCACCGGCGGTTTCGTGCTGAACGTGGAGTTCACCGCGACCCGGCTGCGCGAGCTGTGCAAGCTCGACGGCGGCATCGTGCTCTCCACGGACCTGTCGAAGATCCTGCGCGCCGGCGTCCAGCTGGTCCCGGACCCCACGATCCCCACCGAGGAGACCGGCACCCGGCACCGCACGGCGGACCGCGTCTCCAAGCAGGTCGGCTTCCCCGTGGTCTCGGTGTCCCAGTCGATGCGGCTGATCGCGCTGTACGTCGGCGGTCAGCGCCGGGTCCTGGAGGACTCGGCGGCCATCCTGTCCCGGGCGAACCAGGCGCTGGCCACGCTGGAGCGGTACAAGCTCCGCCTGGACGAGGTCGCGGGCACGCTGTCCGCGCTGGAGATCGAGGACCTGGTGACGGTCCGGGACGTCTCCGCGGTCGCGCAGCGCCTGGAGATGGTCCGGCGCATCGCCACCGAGATCGCGGAGTACGTGGTCGAGCTGGGCACGGACGGCCGGCTGCTGGCGCTCCAGCTGGAGGAGCTGATCGCCGGGGTCGAGCCCGACCGCGAGCTGGTCGTCCGGGACTACGTGCCCGAGCCGACGGCGAAGCGCTCGCGCACGGTGGAGGAGGCGCTGTTCGAGCTGGACGCGCTCAGCCATGCGGAGCTGCTCGAACTGGGCACGGTGGCGCGGGGGATGGGGTACACCGCGTCCCCCGAGTCGCTGGACTCGGCGGTGTCGCCCCGCGGGTTCCGGCTGCTGGCGAAGGTGCCCCGGCTGCCCGGTGCGATCATCGACCGGCTGGTGGAGCACTTCGGTGGGCTGCAGAAGCTGCTCGCCGCCAGCGTGGATGATCTTCAGGCTGTGGACGGGGTCGGGGAGGCGCGCGCTCGCAGTGTGCGGGAGGGGCTCTCGCGGCTGGCGGAGTCCTCCATTCTGGAGCGGTACGTCTAGTTCTCCGGAGCGATACGTCTGGTTCCCGGGTGCGGGTCCGCTGTGGCTGGTCGCGCGGTTCGCCGCGCCCCTGGAAGCGCGACGCTTGGCGCTCCCCGAGAAGCACCGGTCGCCTCAGTCCGCCGACAGGACGAACGACGTCTGCGCCTTGGCGAAGCCCGATGCCTTGGCCTCCAGCAGATACGTGCCCGGCGCGGCCCTGCCGGCCGGCGGGGTGGCGCACTCGGGGGCGCTCGGGTTGCGGTCCCACTTCACGGTGTAGGCGATGCTCTCGCCCGCCGGGACCCGGAAGACCAGGCTCCTGGCGCCCTTGGGGCAGTCGTCCGAGGCCCAGTACGGGTCGTCGCCGTCGGCCGGGGTGATGGCGAGCACCGCGTGCTCGGGGCCGAGGTCCACCTTGCAGTCACCGGACGAGGCGTTGCGCACGACGAGTTCGAAGGCGGGAGTCTCGTCGGGGGAGAAGGAGTTGTGCTTGCCGCGCAGGCTCAGCGTGACCTTGCCGGGGGCGCAGACGGGGAGCGGGGAGGACGCCGCCAGCGCGTCGCCCGCGCCGACACTGCCGCCGCCCGCGCCCGACACCGAGCCCGAACCGCCCGCGCCGGAGCCGGAGTCACCGTCGGAACCGCCTTCGTCGCCGGAGCCGCCCGAGCCGGAACCGTCCCCGGAACCATCGCCCGAACCGCCGCCCGAACCGCCGTCACCGGCACCGCCACCGGCGCCGCCACCGCCCGACTCGTCGCGCCCGCCCGGGTGTTGGCTGATCGCCGGGCCGGACGCGGTGGGACCCGGTGTGATCGTGGACGCGGGATTCTTGCCGTCGGGACCCTGGGCGCCGTTCTTGCCGCCCCCGCCCCCCGACACGACGATCCAGGTGACCACGAGCGCCAACAGGGCGACCGCGGACACGATGACGACCCTCCGTCGCCAGTAGATGGAGGAGGGGAGCGGACCGACCGGATTGCGCAAAGATCCCACGCGGGAACTCTACGAGAGATCATGCCCCTGACTGACGTCCCCCGCCGCCCTCGCACCAACTTTTCCGGATCATCATCCCGGTAACTTCCCTCGCACACCGGCAGCTTGTGCCGAACGCGACGCTCCGTGCGCGGGCGGTGACCCGCCGCCTCCGCGTCAGGCGTGGCAGGATCGGAAGGCCATGACTGAGAAGCTTCACGCCCCAGTGATCGACTGGTTCGACGCCCACGCCCGCGACCTCCCCTGGCGCCGCCCGGAGGCGGGTCCATGGGGTGTGATGGTCAGTGAGTTCATGCTCCAGCAGACCCCGGTCAGCCGGGTGCTGCCCGTCTACGAACAGTGGCTCGCCCGCTGGCCCCGCCCGGCCGACCTGGCGAAGGAGCCGCCGGGCGAGGCGGTGCGCGCCTGGGGCCGGCTCGGCTACCCGCGCCGCGCGCTCAGGCTGCACGGCGCCGCCGTCGCCATAACGGAGCGGCACGGCGGTGACGTGCCCACCGACCACGCCCAGTTGCTGGCGCTGCCCGGCATCGGCGAGTACACGGCCGCCGCCGTGGCCTCCTTCGCCTACGGGCAGCGGCATCCGGTGCTGGACACCAACGTCCGCCGGGTCTTCGCGCGGGCGGTGACCGGGGTGCGCTACCCGCCGAACGCCACCACGGCCGCCGAACGCCGGCTGGCCCGCGAGCTCCTGCCCGACGAGGAGGGCACCGCGGCGCGCTGGGCGGCGGCCTCCATGGAGCTGGGCGCGCTGGTGTGCACGGCGAAGAACGAGGACTGCCACCGCTGCCCGATCGCCGCGCAGTGCGCCTGGCGGCTCGCGGGCAAGCCGGAGCACGAGGGTCCGCCCCGGCGCGGGCAGACGTACGCGGGCACCGACCGCCAGGTGCGCGGGAAGCTGCTCGCGGTGCTGCGGGACGCGCATGTGCCGGTGCCGCAGCAGGCACTGGACCGGGTGTGGCACGAACCGGTGCAGCGGGCCCGCGCGCTGGACGGGCTCGTCACGGACGGCCTGGTGGAGCCGCTGCCGGGCGGCCTGTACCGGCTGCCGCTCGGCTGACCCACAGAAAGGTCACAGCCAGGGGCCGCCCGTCACGACCCGACCCGGCCGACAAACCGCCTCATGAATGGACAAGGCGGGCGCACTCCTTACCCCGGCCTCACGGCTGTTACACAACCGACGGACAGCCGAGTGCCGGCCGCAGGCTTCCTCGGACAACCCCGTGACAACCGCTCCGTAGCTTCGTTCCGTGCCCGGCGGACCACCGGGCCGGCGGAAGAGGGCCCCGGGCAAGAGCCGGGGCTACGGGGAGACGGAAGGCGGTCGGTCATGGCGCAGGGCGAGGTGCTCGAGTTCGAGGAGTACGTACGGACCCGGCAGGAGGCGCTGCTGCGCAGTGCCCGCCGGCTGGTGCCGGACCCGGTGGACGCGCAGGATCTGCTGCAGACCGCGCTGGCCCGGACGTACGGGCGCTGGGAGGGCATCGCCGACAAGCGGCTCGCCGACGCCTATCTGCGCCGCGTCATGATCAACACCCGTACGGAGTGGTGGCGGGCGCGCAGGCTGGAGGAGGTCCCGACCGAGCAGCTCCCGGAGGCCCCGGTGGCGGACTCCACCGAGCAGTACGCCGACCGGGCCCTGCTGATGGACATCCTGACGGTGCTCGCTCCCAAGCAGCGAAGTGTCGTGGTGCTGCGACACTGGGAGCAGATGTCCACGGAAGAGACGGCCGCGGCCCTCGGCATGTCCGCGGGTACGGTCAAGAGCACGCTGCACCGGGCGCTCGCCCGGCTCCGCGAGGAGCTGGAGGCCCGCGACCTGGAGGCACGCGCGCTGGAGCGTGAGGAGCGGGAGCGTTGCGCGGCCTGAACGACGGCTCCAGACGTGTCCGAGGCATACGTGCGGTGACCGCGGCGGTGGCCGGGGCCACCGCCCTCGGCCTGTCCGTGACCGGGTGCGGCGCCGGTGGTACCGGGGCTCGCGACGAGGGTCCGGCGCACGCCTCCGCCGTGGCCGGCGCGGCGCCCGCCTCCCCCGCGCCCAGTCCCGCCGCCGGCTACCGCCGTGTCGACGCGGTGGGCCTGCTGAAGCGGGACCCGGCGGTCTCGGCCCCTGTCAAGCACGAGCTGAAGCCGTGCGGCAGCGGCGACGACTACCCGGTGGACGTCTCCTACGGCGACCTGACCGGCGCGGACCGCCCCGATGTGGTGATCAACGTGCTGACCTGCGCCGACGCGGTGGGGATCGGTGCGTATGTGTACCGGGAGACCGATGGCGCGTACCGGAGCGTGTTCAAGGCCGAGGAGTCGCCGGTCTACGCGGAGATCGACCAGGGCGTGCTGACCGTGACCCGGCAGGTGTACAGCAGAGGGGACCCCATCTCCAGCCCGTCCGGCGAGGACGTGATCCCGTACCGCTGGAGGGCGGGCCGGTTCACGCCCGGCAAGCCCGTGCACACCGACTACAGCGGAGCGGTGGGCCATGAGCCGTCCGCCGTGCCGGGCGACTGACGCGGCACCTCCGCGTACCGCGACAACCAGGACCACGAGGACTGCGAGCATCCGGATGCCAGACCACACCCACGTCCTGTTCGTCGAGGACGACGACGTCATCCGTGAGGCCACCCAGCTCGCCCTGGAGCGGGACGGCTTCGCGGTCACCGCCATGCCGGACGGGCTGTCCGGTCTGGCGGCGTTCCGCGCCGACCGCCCCGACATCGCGCTGCTGGACGTGATGGTGCCGGGGCTGGACGGGGTCAGCCTGTGCCGCCGCATCCGGGACGAGTCGACGGTGCCGGTGATCATGCTGTCGGCGCGGGCGGACTCCATCGACGTGGTGCTGGGCCTGGAGGCCGGCGCCGACGACTATGTGACAAAGCCGTTCGACGGCGCGGTGCTGGTCGCCCGCATCCGGGCGGTGCTGCGCCGCTTCGGGCACGCCGGGCACCCGGCGGGGGCCCATGCGGACGCCTCGGCGGGCTCCGACGGGGTGCTGACCTTCGGCGAGCTGGAGGTGGACACCGACGGCATGGAGGTGCGGCGGGCCGGGCAGCCGGTGGCGCTCACCCCGACCGAGATGCGGCTGCTGCTGGAGTTCTCCGGCGCGCCGGGCACCGTGCTCTCCCGCGACAAGCTGCTGGAGCGGGTCTGGGACTACGGCTGGGGCGGGGACACCCGGGTGGTCGACGTCCATGTGCAGCGGCTGCGGCAGAAGATCGGGCAGGACCGGATCGAGACGGTCCGCGGCTTCGGCTACAAGCTGCGGGGCTGAGCGTGACCATGCGGAGTCTCTTCAGGCGCCCGGTCCGCCGGGTGGCGGGCGCGGGCCTGCGCACCGGTCTGCGCTGGAAGCTGAGCGCGGCCATCGCGCTGGTCGCGGGGCTGGTGGCGTTCGCGCTGAGCCTGGTCGTGCACAACGCGGCCCGGGTCTCGATGCTGGACAACGCCCGTGACCTGGCCAACCAGCGGGTCCAGCTCGCCCAGCGCAACTACGAACTCGCCGGGCGGCCCAACTTCCCCAGCATCAAGATCGACGACCCCGCTCTCCCGGCCGCGCTGCGGGTCAAGGTGGAGGAGGGGCGCCGGGCCAGTTACGTCAGCGACACGGGCAGCGGCGAGCCGGACATCTGGGCCGCGGTGCCGGTCAAGAACGGGCATGTGCTCTCGCTGCACGGCGCCTTCCCGGACAAGTCCGCCGACGTGCTGGCCGACCTCGACCAGGCACTGCTGATCGGCTCCATCGCGGTGGTCCTCGGCGGCAGCGCGCTCGGCGTGGTGATCGGCGGCCAGCTCTCCCGCCGCCTGCGCAAGGCCGCGGTGGCCGCGAACCGGCTGGCCGGCGGCGAGACCGACGTACGGGTACGGGAGGCCATCGGCGGAGTCGTACGGGACGAGGCCGACGACCTGGCCCGCGCGGTGGACGCGATGGCGGACGCGCTGCGCCAGCGGCTGGAGGCCGAGCGGCGGGTCACGGCGGACATCGCGCACGAGCTGCGTACGCCGGTGACCGGGCTGCTCACGGCCGCCGAGCTGCTGCCGCCCGGCCGGCCCACGGAGCTGGTCCTGGACCGGGCCAAGGCGATGCGCACGCTGGTGGAGGACGTACTGGAGGTGGCCCGGCTGGACGGGGCCTCGGAGCGGGCCGAACTGCAGGACATCATGCTGGGGGAGTTCGTGGCCCGGCGGGTCGCGGCGAAGGACCCTGACATCGTCGTACGGGTGGTGCACGAGTCCGTGGTCACCACCGACCCGCGCCGGCTGGAGCGGGTGCTGCTGAACCTGCTGACCAACGCCGCGCGGCACGGCGAGCCGCCCATCGAGGTGACCGTCGAGGGCCGGGTGATCCGGATACGCGACCACGGCCCCGGCTTCCCCGAGGAACTCCTCGCTGAGGGCCCCCTCCGCTTCCGCACCGGCAGCGAGGACCGCGCCGGCCAGGGCCACGGCCTCGGCCTGACCATCGCCGCCGGCCAGGCCCGCGTCCTCGGCGCCCGCCTCACCTTCCGCAACATCCGCCCGCACGGCGAGGGCGCGGTGGCGGTCCTCTGGCTCCCCGAACACGCCCCCACGGCGACGGGCAGCTACCAGGTCCCACCGACCCTGCGAAGCTGAGCGCGCCGGGCCGGGGCGCGGCGCGGAGACGCGGTCACCGCCGGGCGGGGGGCCGAAGGCCGGCGTCAGGGGCCGGAACGCGGGATCACACGGGCCCCGCCCGCGTCCGGCGGAGACACGCGTGTGGACGGAAGCCCGCACGGGCCGGGGCCAAGAGCCGGGGCCGGAGGCCGGAGCAGAGGGCCGGAGCCGGAGGCCAGAGCCAGAGTGCGGAGGCACCCGGTCGCCGCCGGGACGAGTGTCGACACGCGGGTGGGCATCACCCCGCGAGCCGGGGACCGGAAGAGGTGCGGGTGGGCATCGGGCCCTGCCCCGCCGCCGGACCCCGGTG
>NZ_JBHXLV010000119.1:0-20207 GCF_042721685.1 Streptomyces sp. NPDC058459
CCCGCCACCTCCCCGCCCCGGACTCCGCCTCCGACGGCCGGCCGGTACCCGGCGTCCACGCGGACGTCCCCAGGCCCCCCGACCGCCCAGCAGCCACCGTTGCCGCCGCCGGCAGCGGCGCCACCCCCGATCGCCCCGCGTCCGCCAAGCCGCGCAAACGCCGCCGAGGCAGCGCCCGTTTCGCGGGGCTGGACGACGAGCCCACCGCGTCGCCGGCCCCGCCCGGCGCCCCGCAGGCCGCCGCCGGCCTCCGGGGCGCCCGCTTCGCCGGAGCCGAGGCGGAGGCGGGAGGGACGCGAGACGACCAGCACGCGGAACCCGTACCCGACGCCGACGATCACCGTGCCGTGGCCCAGGCCGTCACGACGCTCGCCGCCCTCCGCTCCACGGGCCGTACGGGTGAGGCCCACATACTCCTGGTGGAAGCCGCCCACTGGCCCGCCGTCCGCTTCCCGCTGCTCGCCGTGGCCCTGGCGCGGGCCGGTCTCGGCGCCGACTGGGCCACCTTCCGCTGGGAGGCGGCCGCGCTGCCGCCAGGGCAACTGGCATCCGCCGCTGCCGCGTTGAAGGCGTCCGGCCATGCCCGGGAGGGCGACCGCCTGCTGCGTGAGGGCGTCGCACGCCCACCCGAGGAGACCGGTGCGGCCGTGGCGCGGCTCGACACGGAGGGGCGGCACGGAGCCGCCCGCGCCCTCCTGGACGCCGGCGTCCGCACCCGTACCCCCGAGGACGCGGCCCGCATCGCCGCCGGGGACCCCGACCGGCTGGCCCCCCTCCTCCTGGAGGCGGCCCGGCACGTCTCCGAGGACCATCACCGGGACCTCGTGTACGCCCTCCGGGCCGCCGGGATCACCCTCTGACCGGCACCCCGCTCACCCGCCGGGGTGTGAAACGGGACCGAATCAGCGGGTTGGTGACGATGGTCTTGGCAAGGGCGTCCAAGAGGCCTACTTTCGTCCCTCTACAGCCCTTTTCTGCGGGCGTAGAGGCTCGGACGCCGCGTCGAAGGAGCAGCTCATGGCCAACGTCGTACGTGCCGCACTGGTTCAGGCCACCTGGACCGGCGACACCGAGTCCATGATCGAGAAGCATGAGGAGCACGCCCGCGAGGCCGCGCGCCGGGGCGCGGGGATCATCGGGTTCCAGGAGGTCTTCAACGCCCCCTACTTCTGCCAGGTGCAGGAGCCGGAGCACTACCGCTGGGCGGAACCCGTGCCGGACGGCCCGACCGTGACCCGGATGCGGGAACTGGCCCGCGAGACCGGCATGGTGATCGTCGCCCCGGTCTTCGAGATCGACGGCTCCGGCTTCTACTACAACACCGCCGCCGTGATCGACGCGGACGGCAGCTACCTCGGCAAGTACCGCAAGCACCACATCCCCCAGGTCAAGGGCTTCTGGGAGAAGTACTACTTCAAACCGGGCAACGTCGGCTGGCCCGTCTTCGACACGGCGGTCGGCAAGGTCGGCGTCTACATCTGCTACGACCGGCACTTCCCCGAGGGCTGGCGTCAACTGGGGCTTCACGGAGCCCAGTTGGTCTACAACCCGTCGGCGACCCATCGCGGTCTCTCCTCCCACCTCTGGCAGCTGGAGCAGCCCGCGGCGGCCGTCGCCAACGAGTACTTCGTCGCCGCGATCAACCGCGTCGGCCAGGAGGAGTACGGCGACAACGACTTCTACGGCACCTCGTACTTCGTGGACCCGCGCGGCCAGTTCGTCGGCGAGGTCGGGGACGACAAGGCCGAGGAACTCCTCGTCCGGGACCTGGACTTCGACCTCATCGACGAGGTCCGGCAGCAGTGGGCGTTCTACCGCGACCGCCGCCCCGACGCCTACGAGGGCCTGGTGAACCCGTGAACGACCTGCACGCCCGCCACCGCGACGTCCTGCCCGACTGGCTCGCCCTCTACTACGACGACCCGCTGGAGATCACCCACGGCGAGGGCCGCCATGTCTGGGACGCCCAGGGCAACCGCTACCTGGACTTCTTCGGCGGCATCCTCACCACCATGACCGCCCACGCCCTGCCCGAGGTCACCAAGGCGGTCAGCGAACAGGCCGGCCGGATCATCCACTCCTCGACGCTCTACCTGAACCGCCCGATGGTCGAGCTGGCCGAGCGGATCGCCATGCTGAGCGGCATCCCGGACGCGCGGGTCTTCTTCACCACCTCCGGCACCGAGGCCAACGACACGGCGATGCTGCTCGCCACCACATACCGCCAGGGCAACACCGTCCTGGCGATGCGCAACAGCTACCACGGCCGCTCCTTCGGCGCGGTCGGCATCACCGGCAACCGCACCTGGTCCCCGACCTCCCTCTCCCCGCTCCAGACCCTCTACGTGCACGGCGGTGTCCGCACCCGCGGCCCGTACGCGGACCTGGACGACCGGGCGTTCGTCAACGCCTGCGTGGCCGACCTGCGCGACCTCCTCGGCCAGACCCGGCCCCCGGTCGCGCTGATCGCCGAACCCGTCCAGGGTGTCGGCGGCTTCACCTCCCCGCCGGACGGCCTGTACGCGGCGTTCCGTGAAGTACTCCACGAGCACGGCGTGCTGTGGATCTCCGACGAGGTCCAGACCGGCTGGGGCCGCACCGGCGAGCACTTCTGGGGCTGGCAGGCGCATGACCGCAACGGCCCGCCGGACATCGTCACCTTCGCCAAGGGCATCGGCAACGGCATGTCCATCGGCGGGGTGATCGCCCCGGCCGAGATCATGAACTGCGTCGACGCCAACAGCATCTCCACCTTCGGCGGCACCCAGATCACCATGGCGGGCGGCCTCGCCAATCTCGCCTACCACCTCGAACACGACCTCCAGGGCAACGCCCGCCGGGTCGGCGGCCTGCTCATCGAGCTGCTGCGCGGGGTCACCGCCGGACTGCCCGGGGTCCGTGAGGTGCGCGGCCGGGGTCTGATGATCGGCGTCGAGCTGGTGAAACCGGGCACCGACGAGGCCGACCCGGCCGCGGCCGCCGCCGTCATGGAGACCGCCCGCAGGAACGGCCTGCTCATCGGCAAGGGCGGCGGCCACGACACCAGCGTCCTGCGCATCGCCCCGCCGCTGACGCTCACCGTCGCGGAGGCCGAGGAGGGCGCGGCCGTCCTCGATGACGCGCTGGGGAGCACGTACTAGAGAACGAGGTGCGGCAGGTGACCATGACCTCGGAGTTCCGGCATGCGCCCCGGCCGGCGGAAACGGCCTGGTGCTGCACCGGATGCTCGGCGGCGCCGCCGGCCGGACATGGGCGGGACCGTGAGCCGAACGCGTACGGCGCGCTGACGGCACCGTAGGAGCGCCGGCGAGCGGCTTCCAGAGGGGCGCGGGGAACTGCGCGACCAGCCACAGCGAACCCGCAGCAGACCACGAAGGAGAGGACCCCATGAGCCGCCGCACCCTCATCCGCAACGGTCTCGTCATCACCGCCTCCGACGAGATGCACGCCGACGTACTGATCGAGGACGGCCGTGTCGCCGCCCTCGCCGCCTCCGAAACCCCCGCCGCCGAGGCGTTCACCGCGGACCGGACGATCGACGCGACCGGGAGGTACGTCATCCCGGGCGGCGTGGACGGCCACACCCACATGGAGATGCCGTTCGGCGGGACCTGTGCCGCCGACACCTTCGAGACCGGCACCCGCGCCGCCGCCTGGGGCGGCACCACCACCATCGTGGACTTCGCGATCCAGAACGTCGGCGGCACCCTGCGCGAGGGCCTGGACGCCTGGCACCAGAAGGCCGAGGGCAACTGCGCCGTCGATTACGGCTTCCACATGATCGTCTCCGATGTGAACCAGGAGACGCTCAAGGAGATGGACCTGCTGGTCGAGGAGGGGGTGACCTCGTTCAAGCAGTTCATGGCCTACCCGGGGGTCTTCTACTCCGACGACGGACAGATCCTGCGCGCCATGCAGCGCGCCGCCGGGAACGGTGGGCTGATCATGATGCACGCCGAGAACGGCATCGCCATCGACGTCCTGGTCGAGCAGGCCCTCGCGCGCGGCGAGACCGGCCCCCGCTACCACGGCGAGGTCCGCAAGGCCCTGCTGGAGGCAGAGGCCACCCACCGCGCGATCAAGCTCGCCCAGGTCGCCGGCGCGCCCCTGTACGTGGTGCACGTCTCGGCGCAGGAGGCGGTGGCGGAGCTGACGCGGGCCCGCGACGAGGGGCTGAACGTCTTCGGTGAGACCTGCCCGCAGTACCTCTTCCTGTCCACCGACAACCTCGCCGAGCCGGACTTCGAGGGCGCCAAGTACGTGTGCAGCACCCCGCTGCGGCCCCGGGACCACCAGGCGGCCCTGTGGCGTGGCCTGCGCACCAACGACCTCCAGGTGGTCTCCACCGACCACTGCCCGTTCTGCTTCTCGGGCCAGAAGGAGCTGGGCCGGGGCGACTTCTCCAGGATCCCCAACGGCATGCCGGGCGTGGAGAACCGCATGGACCTCCTCCATCAGGCCGTGGTCGACGGCCACATCTCGCGCCGCCGCTGGATCGAGATCGCCTGCGCCACCCCGGCCCGCATGTTCGGCCTGTACCCGAAGAAGGGCACCGTCGCGCCCGGCGCCGACGCCGACGTGGTGATCTACGACCCGCACGCCGAGCAGGTCATCTCGGCCGAGACGCACCACATGAACGTCGACTACTCGGCGTACGAGGGCAAGCGGATCACCGGCCGGGTCGAGACGGTCCTCTCCCGCGGCGTACCCGTGATCACCGACCGGCAGTACACCGGCCACGCCGGGCACGGCGTCTACACCCCGCGCTCCACCTGTCAGTACCTCAACTAGGACCGGTGCCCATGGACTTCGGACTCGTACTCCAGACCGACCCGCCCGCCTCCCGCGTCATCGACCTGATGAAGCGGGCCGAGCACAACGGCTTCACCCACGGCTGGACCTTCGACTCGGCCGTGCTCTGGCAGGAGCCGTTCGTCATCTACAGCCAGATCCTGGCGCACACCGAGCGGCTCACCGTCGGCCCGATGGTCACCAATCCGGGCACCCGCACCTGGGAGGTCACCGCCTCCACCTTCGCCACCCTCAACGACATGTACGGCAACCGCACGGTCTGCGGCATCGGCCGGGGCGACTCCGCCATGCGGGTCGCGGGCCGCAAGCCCAACACCCTCGCCCGGATCAGCGAGGCCATGAAGGTCATCCGCGCCCTCGGCCGGGGCGAGGAGACCGACCTCGGCGGCACCCCCATCCGCCTGCCCTGGGTCGAGCCCGGTGCCGAACTCCCGGTCTGGATGGCCGCGTACGGGCCCAAGGCGCTGAAGATGACCGGTGAGGAGGCCGACGGCTTCATCCTCCAGCTCGCCGACCTCTACCTCACCGAGTTCATGGTGAGGGCCGTCAAGGACGCTGCCGTCGCCGCCGGCCGCGACCCGGACGAGGTCACCATCTGCGTGGCCGCCCCCGCCTACGTCACCGACGACGACTCGCCCGAGGCCCTCGCCCACGCCCGCGAACAGTGCCGCTGGTTCGGCGGCATGGTCGGCAACCACGTGGCCGACCTCGTCGCCCGCTACGGCGAGCACTCCGCGCAGATCCCGGACGAACTCACCGAGTACATCAAGGCCCGTCAGGGGTACGACTACGCCCACCACGGGCGCAGCGGCAACCCCGACACCCAGTTCGTGCCCGACGAGATCGTCGACCGGTTCTGCCTGATCGGCCCGGTCGAGACCCACATCGAGAAACTGCGGGCGCTGCGTGCCCTGGGCGTCGACCAGTTCGCGGTGTACGACATGCACGACGCGCAGGAGGCCACCATCGACGCCTACGGCGCCAAGGTGATCCCCGCCCTCGACGCCTGAGCACGGCAGGCGAATCGAACTCCCCCTTCCCGTGGTGCTGTACGTGGCACTGACGCCGGCGAGCGGCAAGAGGACTACTGACGCGGTGAGTTGACGCTCGGAGTCCCGGCGGTCGAGGTGCGCCCGCCGGGACGTCTCTCTTACTTGGCGCCGCTCCGCAGAGCCGCTACCGCGTCCTTGGCCGCCTTGATGGCACCCTTGTTGATGGTGGCGGTCTCCGGGGCCTTCTTGCTCTCGAAGTCGCTGCCGCTGTAGGTGACGACCACCAGGGCGTTGGCGACGCGGGCCAGCACCACGCCCTCGCGGGTCTGCTGCTTGTCCTCGGTGGTGAGGTTCACGACGGAGTAGCCGCCGTCACCGAGGCCGGGCACGGCTCCGCCACCGCTCTTCTCGGTGACCCGCTGCTGGTACTCCTTCTCCGCCGCCTCGTCGGTGGCGGCCACCTCGTAGGAGACGTCCAGCCAGCGGTAGTCGTAGCCCTTGAGGGCGTTCCAGGAACAGGTGCGGCGCAGCTGGGTGTCGGTGGAAGGTATCTCCTTGCCCGCCGTCTTCGCGCCGGGCACCAGGGACTTGACGGTGGCTGCGGGCACGCCGCTACAGGGCGCGGGCGCGGCGTCGTACGTCTTCGCGGCCGGCGGGGCGGAGGACGCGGCCGGGGCGGCGGACGCGTGGGTGGCCACCTGACTTCCCTGTCCCGTACCGGAGTCGGCGGTGGCGGCGGGACCCGAACTGAGGGCCCAGCCCGCGACGGCCAGCACGACGACCGGGGACAGACGAGCGGTGAGGGCGAGCGGCAGAGGCAGAGGACTCACGGCGCACTTCTCGTGGGGAGGGAGGACGGAAGAGGGCTGCGGGGACGGGGGACGCCAGTCTCACACGAGGGACGCGCGACGCGGAAGCCCGAACTCGCTGTGTACTCGACCCGTGACTGGGGCCGGGCGCCGGGGAGTTGCATAACGGTGCATATCGCCCCGCCGTCCGCTCCGGTCCCACTGCGCCGTCCACTCCGCTCCCACGGCCGGAACGAAGGGCTTGTGATGGGCATGGACCTGTTGTGGAGGTGCCGCTAGGCTCTGCCCCGCACTGATGAGAGCGCTCTCAGAAATCGGCTGTTCCACCCCCACCTCGTTGGAACGACGAAGGGCAACTCCCCATGAGACGCAAGAAAGTCATGCGCGCCGCCGCAGCCGCACTCCTCATGCTCGGCGGTCTCTCCGCGGCGGGCACCCTCCCCGCCGCCGCGCAGAACGCCGGCGAACCCCTCGCCTCCAAGAACCTGCTGACCGCCATGCAGCACGACTTCGGGCTCACCAAGACCCAGGCCGAGGCCCGTCTCAAGGCCGAACGCGTGGCCACCGACCTGGACCCGAAGGCCCGCGCCACCGCCGGTGCGGCGTACGGCGGTTCCTGGTTCGACGCCAAGAGCAACCGGCTGACCGTGGCCGTGACCGACGACGCCTCCGCGAGCGTCCGCCAGCAGCTCCAGGACGCCGGGGCCACCGTCCGCACGGTGGAGCGCAGCGCTCGCGAGCTGAACGCGGCCAAGGCACGCGTCGACCACCTCAAGGCACCGCATTCGGTGACCAGTTGGCACGTCGACCCGAGCGCCGGGTCGGTCGTGATCGACGTGGTCCGCTCCAAGGCCGCCGATGACGATGTCCAGCGCTTCCTGGCCGACGCCCGCCGGGCGGGTCCGGTCACCGTCAACAAGGTCGCCGATTCCGCGAGCACCCTGGCGGCCGGTACGGTCGGCGGAGACCCGTACTACACGGGCAACGTCCGCTGTTCCATCGGGTTCTCGGTGTACGGCGGCTTCGTCACCGCCGGCCACTGCGGCCAGCCGTCCGCCGCCGTCTACGGCTGGGACGGGTCCTACATCGGCAACTTCCAGGGCTCGTCGTTCCCGGACAACGACTACGCCTGGGTCAACGTGGGCAGCGGCTGGTGGACCGTACCGGTCGTGCTCGGCTGGGGCACCGTCTCCGACCAGCTGGTGCGCGGCTCCAACGTGGCGCCGCCCGGCACCTCCGTCTGCCGCTCCGGTTCGACGACCCACTGGCACTGCGGCAGCGTCCTCGCCCAGAACGAGACCGTCAACTACAAGCAGGGCGCGGTGTACCAGCTCACCAAGACCAACGTGTGCGCCGAAGGCGGTGACTCCGGGGGCGCGTTCATCAGCGGCGACCAGGCTCAGGGCGTCACCTCCGGCGGCTGGGGCAACTGCTCCACCGGCGGCGAGACCTGGTTCCAGCCGATCAACGAGATCCTGGGCCGGTACGGGCTGAGGCTGCACACGGCCTGAGTTCCGCTCTCGCACGACGGCCCCGCGGGCGCGCTTGCTCGCGGGGCCCTCTCACGTGCTGGCTCGTGGGGGCCTCTTGCGCCGGCCGCTCCTGGGTCGGCCGCTCTTGGATCGGCCGCTCTTGGGTCGGCCCCTCTTGCGTCGGACTCGGCGGAACGAGTTTCATCCTGCGTGAGTCACCGGGCGGGGAAGAGCCGGTGCGCGGAGGGGTCCGTGCAGAGAAGAGTCCGTGCAGAGAAGAGGCCGCATGTTCACCACCCGTCCCACCCTCCAGGGCACCTTCGGCATGGTGTCCAGCACCCACTGGCTGGCCTCGCAGTCGGCCATGGCCGTGCTGGAGGACGGCGGCAACGCCTTCGACGCGGCCGTGGCAGGAGCCTTCGTCCTGCACGTCGTGGAACCCCATCTGAACGGCCCGGCGGGCGAGGTGCCCATCCTGCTCGCCCCGGCCGACGGCGAGGTACAGGTCCTCTGCGGGCAGGGTGTCGCCCCGGCGGGCGCCACCGTCGCGCACTACCAGGGCCTCGGGCTGGACCTCGTCCCCGGCACCGGCCCCCTCGCCGCCGCCGTACCCGGCGCCTTCGACGCCTGGCTGCTGCTTCTGCGCGACCACGGCACCAGACCTCTGGACGAGGTGCTGAAGTACGCCATCGGCTACGCCGAGCACGGCCACCCGCCGGTCGAGAACATCACCGCGACCGTGGAGAGCGTCCGGGAGCTGTTCGAGACGGAGTGGTCCGGCTCGGCCGAGGTGTACCTCCCCGGCGGCCGCGCGCCCCGCCCCGGCGAGCTGCTGCGCAACCCCGCCCTCGCCGCCACCTGGAAGCGCCTGCTGGCCGAGACGGCGGGCGCGGGTGACCGGGAGGCACGTATCGACGCCGCCCGCGCGGTGTGGCGTACGGGCTTCATCGCCGAGGCGCTGCTCAGCCAGTCCCGCCGCCCCACCCTCGACTCCAGCGGCGCCCGTCACACCGGCACCCTCAGCGAGTCCGACCTCGCGGGCTGGACGGCCACCTACGAGGCTCCGGCCACGTACGACTGGCAGGGCTGGACCCTGTGCAAGGCGGGCGCCTGGAGCCAGGGCCCGGCGCTCCTCCAGCAGCTCGCCCTCCTCCCGGCCGACCTCCCGCCGTACGGCAGCGCCGACTATGTCCACCTGCTGATCGAGGGCTGCAAGCTCGCCATGGCCGACCGAGAGGCGTGGTACGGCGACGCGGACGAGGTGCCACTCACCGAGCTGCTGTCGGCGGAGTACAACACCGGCCGGCGGGACCTGATCGGCGCCGACGCGTCCTGGGAGCTGCGGCCGGGGAGCCCCGGCGGGCGTACACCCCGGCTGCCGGATCTCGCCCACGCGCGCGTGCCGGGCGACGGGACCGGGGTGGGGACGGGAGCCGGGGCGGGGGTCGGGGAGCCCACCGTGGCCATGGCCGCCGAGCCGCCCGTGAGCGCCGACGGCACCACGCGCGGGGACACCTGCCATCTCGACGTGGCCGACCGCTGGGGCAACATGATCGCCGCCACGCCCAGCGGCGGCTGGCTCCAGTCCAACCCGGTCGTGCCCGAACTGGGTTTCCCGCTCGGCACCCGGCTCCAGATGACCTGGCTGGAGGAGGGCCTGCCGAACACGCTGACGCCGGGCCGCCGCCCCCGTACGACCCTCTCCCCGTCGCTCGCCCTGCGGGACGGCGTGCCGGTGCTCGCCTTCGGCACCCCCGGCGGCGACCAGCAGGACCAGTGGCAGACCCACTTCTTCCTCGCGGCGGCCCTGCGCGCACCGGTCCGGGGCGGGCTCGGCCTCCAGGGCGCCATCGACGCCCCGAACTGGCACAACGACGGTTTCCCCAGCTCGTTCCACCCGCGCGGCTGGCGGGCCGGCAGCGTGACGGTCGAGTCCCGGATGCCTGAGGAGGTGGTCGCCGAGCTGCGCCGCCGGGGGCACGACGTGACCGTGGGCCCGGCCTGGTCGGAGGGCCGGCTGTGCGCGGTCGCCCGTGATCCCGCCACCGGGGTGCTGTCCGCCGGGGCCGATCCGCGCGGGATGCAGGGGTACGCGGTGGGCCGCTGAGCGGTGCGGCCGGTGTGCGCGGCCGGGCTCACCTGCGGGCCGGGAGGTTATCCACAGCCGAGAGGGGGATATCGGCGGACCGTGGTCTCATGGACACATGATCGACGACACCGGAACCATCGAGGAGTTTCTCGCCCACCACTCCGCCGACGTGGAGGAGGCGATCCGCAAGGCCGCGGCCACCGAGATCCTGCCCCGCTTCCGCCGCCTGGCCGAGCACGAGGTGGACCAGAAGAGCGGGCCGCACGACCTGGTGACCGACGCCGACCGGCTCGCCGAGCGGTATCTCACCGAGGAGCTGCGCGCCCTGCTGCCCGGCGCCGCCGTGGTCGGCGAGGAGGCGGTGCACGCGAACCCGGCGACGTACGACGCCGTCCGGGGCGACGCACCGGTGTGGATCATCGACCCGGTCGACGGCACCCGCCAGTTCGTGCACGGCAACGACGGCTTCTGCACCCTGGTCGCGCTGGCCCACCGGGGTACCGTGCTGGCCTCCTGGACCCATGCGCCGGTCCGGGACCAGTTCGCCACCGCCATGCGCGGTCAGGGCGCCTTCCTGGACGGGGAGCGGCTGTTCGCCGGGCCGCCCGCGCCGGGCCGGGACCTCACGGTCGCCGTCTCGCACCCGGACTACACCACCGAGGACCAGAAGCGCGCGCTGCGGGCCCTGTGGACCGACGGGGTAGCCCCGCGCTCCTGTGGCTCGGCGGGTCTGGAGTACCTGGCGATAGCCCGGGGTGAGACCGACGCCGTGGCCTTCTCCTGGGAGGCCGCCTGGGACCACGCGGCGGGCCTGCTGCTGGTGGAGGAGGCGGGCGGCGCCCACCTCACCCTCACCGGAGAGCCGTTCCGGATAACCGGGGGCAACGCGCTGCCGTTCACCGCCGCCCGCGACGCCACCACGGCCCGCAGGGTGGGGGAGCTGCTGCGCACGGGGTGACGGGAGTGGCCGAGGGCTGCGCGGGTGCCCCGGCCTATGCTTGATCCGAGTTGCCATCGACTGACGAGGGGGTCGGAAGGTGCCGTCGATGCTGGACGCGGTCGTGGTGGGAGCGGGGCCGAACGGGCTGACCGCCGCCGTGGAGCTGGCCCGCCGGGGCTTCTCCGTGGCCGTCTTCGAGGCGCGGTCCACCGTGGGCGGGGGCGCCCGCACCGAGGAACTGACACTGCCCGGCTTCCGGCACGACCCCTGCTCGGCCGCGCATCCCCTCGGGGTCAACTCCCCCGCGTTCCGCGCGATGCCGCTGGAGCGGTACGGGCTGCGCTGGCTGCACCCCGAGCTGCCGATGGCCCACCCCTTCCTCGACGGCAGCGCGGCGGTGCTGGCCCGCTCGGTCGCGGAGACGGCGGCGTCCTTCGGCCCGCGCGACGCGGGCGCGTACCGCAGGCTGATCACGCCGTTCCTGCACCGCTGGGACACCCTCCTGCGGGACTTCATGTCCCTGCCGCTGACCGCACTGCCGCGCGACCCGGTCACCCTGGCCCGCTTCGGCCTGGCCGGCCTGCCGCCCGCGACGGCCCTGATGAGCCGCTTCCACGACGAGCGGTTCAAGGCCCTGTTCTCCGGCCTGGTCGCCCACACGATCGCCCCGCTGAGCGGATTCGCCACCAGCGCGATCGGCCTGGTCTTCGCACTCGCCGCACACGCGCGGGGCTGGCCGGTGCCACTGGGCGGCTCCCAGTCGATCTCGGACGCGCTGACGGCGTACCTGGTCGACCTGGGCGGCACGGTGCACACCGACTACGAGGTCAAACGCCTGGACGACCTCCCACCGGCCCGCGCCTACATCTTCGACACCTCACCCACCGCCCTGGCCCGCATCGCAGGCTTCGGCAGCTACTACGACGGCTACCGCTACGGCCCCAGCGTCTTCAAGATCGACTACGCCCTGGACGGCCCGGTCCCGTGGACCGCCCCCGAGGCCCGCGCAGCCGGCACGGTCCAGCTGGGCGCGAACCGCGCCGAGATCGCCCGCGCCCTGCGGGCCGCGTCCCGCGAGGACCGCGCCCCGGACCCGCCGTTCCTGATCACGGTCCAGCCCAGCGTGGCCGACCCCACCCGCGCTCCGGAGGGCAAGCAGGTCTTCTGGGTCTACGGCCACGTCCCGAACAACTGGCAGGGCGACCTCACGGACGGGATCGAACGCCAACTGGAGCGTTTCGCCCCGGGTTTCCGCGACCGAGTCCTGGCCCGAGCCACAGCCGGCCCACCCGAACTGGCTGCCCGCAACGCGAACTACATCGGCGGCGACATCGCCTGCGGCGCGGTGGACGGCCTCCAACTCCTGCTGCGCCCCCGCCCCACCCTCTTCCCCTACCGCACCCCCCACCCCGCCGTCTTCCTCTGCTCCTCCGCCACTCCCCCCGGCGCCGGGGTACACGGCATGTCGGGCCACAACGCGGCGAAGGAAGTCTGGAGGAGGCTGAGGCAACCATGACCACGATCACGCTTGTCCAGGGCGACATCACCGAGCAGCGGGTGGACGCGATCGTGAACGCGGCGAACTCGTCCCTGCTGGGTGGGGGAGGGGTGGACGGGGCGATCCATCGGCGGGGCGGACCGGCGATCCTGGCTGCCTGCCGCGACCTCCGCGCCTCCCAGTACGGCGGTGGCCTTCCCACGGGCGAGGCGGTCGCCACGACGGCGGGGGATCTTCCGGCGGAGTGGGTCATCCACACGGTGGGGCCGGTGTGGCAGGGACCGGGCTCCGATCCGGCCTTGCTGGCGTCCTGCTATCGGGAGTCGCTGCGGGTGGCGGATGAGATGGAGGCGCGGACGGTCGCGTTCCCGGCGATCTCTACGGGGGTGTACCGGTGGCCGATGGAGGAGGCGGCACGGGTCGCGGTGGAGACGGTACGGGCCGCAGATACGGGGGTGGAGGAGGTGCGGTTCGTGTTGTTCGACGGAGGGGCGTTCGGGGTGTTCGAGGGGGTGGTGGGGTGAGGGGCTCGGAGAGTCCGGTGGGCCAGGCGCTCAGGCAGCCGTTTCCGGTGCACAGCAAGGCGGTCGGCGGGTGTTCCGGGATGACCGCCCGGAATCCGGTGCACCCGAGATCGTGGCGGATCGCCCGAGCCGAGCGGGCCTGGTCAGCCGGCACCAGCTCTGCTGCCGTTCAGGGCGGCCCGATCATTCTGCGCACCCGTGATCGGCTCATGCATTGGCCAAATGCGGGCCGCGTCCCCGGCCCGGCCTGGCGCCCCGGCCCGGCCCGAGGACGAACACGAGCGGGCGGCAGCGGCGCCGCCCGCCGCGACGCGGATCTTGAAGGTCAGGCCGCTGCGGGAGCGGCGAGGACATGATCAGCGCGCTGGCTGTGAGTCAGTGAGGAGCGGACCGAGTCCTGATCAATGCGCCGGAGCGCGCGCGGTCACGCTCCCCTCGTAACCTGGAAAGGCAAACAACGGCGACGGCGAGGCAGGAAAATCATGTCGGAACCGGAGATCGACTACGAGGCTGTGTTCAGCTCCCTCCCCGGGGCAGTGGCGCTGGTTACTCCGCAGCTGAGCTACGCGGACGCCAACCCGGAGTTCGTCCGTCTCCGGGGCCTCGCGCGAGAGCAGTTGGTCGGTCGCTTCCTGCCGGATGACCTGCCCGGCAAGGACCCGGCCGAGCCTCTGCTGCTCAGAATCCTGGCGTCGCTGCGCAGGGTCGCGGACACCGGTCGACCCAACACGGTGGACCTGCAGCGCTACGACCTCGAGGACCCCGATCGGCCCGGCCTGTGGCATGAGCGCTACTGGAACATGACCGACGTTCCCATATTCGGCTCCGACGGGCGCCTGGCGCTGCTGATGCACCGGATGGAGGATGTCACTGAACTCATCCGCGCCCGCGAAGTCGCGCTCACCTTGCAGGAAGCCATGCTTCCGGCGCCCCGCCCGGTCGGCGGCCACCTGGCTGCCGTACGTTACCGTCCCGCGGCCGAAGCACTGCATGTGGCCGGCGACTGGTACGACCTCATCGAGCTTCCTGACGGCCGAAGCGCCGTCGCTGTCGGCGACGTCGTCGGCCATGGCCTGCCCGCAGCGGCCGTCATGGGACAACTACGCAGCGCCCTCACCGCCTCTTCCCTCACAGCGAAGAGTCCCGCCCACGCCCTGGAAGTCCTGGAGCTGTACGCACGCACCGTCGACGGCGCCGAGAACACCACCGTGGCGATGATCTTCATCGACTGGGACACCCACACCATCACCTACAGCACCGCCGGCCACCCCCCACCGGCGCTCCTGCAGAGCGATGGCACCGTGACATTCCTGGACGACGCCACCGACCCTCCCCTGGGTGCTCCTCTGCACGGCGCCCCCCGGATTCACGCTGTCACCGAGTTCCAGGAAGGCGCGGTCCTGGTGCTCTACACCGACGGCCTTGTGGAGCGCAGGCGCGAGGATATCGATGTCGGCATCGCCCGACTCTCCGATTCCCTGACCCGCCACCGGACAGCGGAACCCGAAACCCTTGCCGACGCAGTGCTCGATGATCTGCTTCCCCCTGATGGTGCCAGCGATGACACCGCCCTGGTCATCGTGCGCCTGTGAAATCAACGGCCAGTCCGGCGTGCTCGGCATCTTTGCGTCGGCGCCGGCACTCGCCCGGTCAGTAAGGGCGTCGGCAGACGTCGTGCTGACCCGCAGGCACCCGTCCGTGCCGAACAGGTCGATCAACTGGGACAGGTGCGCTCGAAGCCAGGCTGGGGCCTGGCGTCTCTCCGATGGTCATCCGCGTTCCTCCAAGCCGGCCCGGACGACCTTCCCCCAGCGCCGCCCATCGGTGCCCCAGTCCGACGCCAACGCCGACACGAGGAACAGACCGCGCCTCGGTCGCTGTGCCCGGGGCCGGGATCGCCGAGGACAGGCGGGCGTTCACGCGGGTCCGGCGCTCGTCTCGCGCACGGCGCGGGCAGCTGGGCCCGGATTCCGGGGAGGACTCCGGCGAGGGGCACCGTGGGGGCTCCCGCTGTTCGTACGTCGGGACACGCGGCACCGGAACGACCCCGGCCACCCGCGCCCGCCCCAGCCCCTGCCCCACGCACAGCCGACGACCGGCCCCACCCCCGGTCACGTGAGCCGTGCTTTCGTATCCGCCCGGCCTTCCCAGGCAGCGGACCCGTGGCCCGCCCCGCCCCGGCGCCATGGCATCATCGGCCGGGGTTCCGGTGGAGAAGGGGTTGCGTGGGGTGACGGAGAGGGTTCTCGGGGTGCCCGGCCGGGCCGGGGTGCTGCTCGACGGGGTGTCGCTGGAGATGACCGGCAAGGACGTGCCCCGGCTGGCCGAGGCGCGCGACGGCATGACCCCGGGGACCCGGGTCAACATCACCTATCTCGCGGGCGAGGACCCCGGCATGCGGCTCGCGGCCGCGCGGGCGGTACGGGAGTCCGGGTTCGTACCGGTGCCGCACCTGTCGGCACGGCGGCTGCCGTCCAGCGCCGAGCTGGAACGTTTCCTCGCCGGGCTCGCCGAGGAAGGCGCCGTGGCGAACGTCTTCGTGGTCGGCGGCGACCCCGCCCGCCCCGAGGGACCCTACGAGGACGCGCTCTCCGTGATCCGCAGCGGGCTGCTCCAGCGGTACGGCGTACGGCACGCCGGTGTCTGCGGTTACCCGGAGGGGCACCCGGCGATCGGCGACGACGCGCTGTGGTCCGCGCTCATCGGCAAGGCGGCCGCGCTGGAGGAGGCGGGGCTCGCGGGCGACATCATCACCCAGTTCGGCTTCGACGCCGACGCCGTCCTCACCTGGCTGGAGGCCCTGCGCGGGCGCGGGGTGCACCTCCCGGTGCGGGTCGGGGTGCCCGGCCCGGCGGGGGTGCGGCGGCTGCTCGGGTACGCGACCCGGTTCGGCGTCGGCACCGGTGCCACGGTCGCCCGCAAGTACGGGCTGTCGCTGACCAGCCTCATGGGCACGGCGGGCCCGGACCGCTTCGTGGACGACCTGGCCGCGGGCTACGACCCGGCCCGCCACGGCACGGTCAAGCTGCACTTCTACACCTTCGGCGGGCTCCGGCCGACCGCCGAGTGGATCACCCGGTACCGGCAGGACCGGGGTTGACCCCGCCCGACATGCATGTCGGAATCTCGCCAGCCGCAGGCGCCGCACTGCCCGATGCTTGACCCATGCGGAACGCCACCGACAGCAGCAGGCCCCCCGTCCTCGACCGGGATCAATGCGTGCACGCCGTGCGGTCCAAGGACACCCGGTTCGACGGCTGGTTCTTCACCGCCGTGCTCACCACCCGTATCTACTGCCGCCCAGGCTGCCCAGCGGTTCCGCCCAAGGCCGAGAACATGACCTTCTACCCGAGCGCCGCCGCCTGCCAGCGCGCCGGGTTCCGCGCCTGCAAGCGCTGCCGCCCCGACGCCACCCCCGGCTCCCCCGAGTGGAACCACCGCGCCGACCTGGTGGCCCGCGCCATGCGGCTCATCGCGGACGGGGTCGTGGACCGCGAGGGCGTGCCCGGACTCGCCGCCCGGCTCGGCTACTCCGCCCGCCAGATCGAGCGGCAACTGCTGGCCGAACTCGGTGCGGGGCCCCTCGCCCTGGCCCGCGCCCAGCGCGCCCAGACCGCGCGGCTGCTGATCGAGACCACCGCGCTGCCCATGGCCGAGATCGCCTTCGCCGCCGGGTTCTCCTCCATCCGCACCTTCAACGACACCGTCCTTGAGGTCTTCGCCCTCGCCCCCACCGACCTGCGCGCCCGCGCACCCCGCGCCCAGGCGGCCGGGACCGCCGGCACGCTCACGCTCCGGCTGCCGTTCCGCGCCCCGCTGAACCCGAGCAACCTCTTCGGCCACCTCGCCGCCACCGCCGTACCCGGCGTGGAGGAATGGCGGGACGGCGCCTACCGGCGCACGCTGCGGCTGCCGTACGGGCACGGCATCGTCGCCCTCAGCCCGGGGGAGACCCACATCGGCTGCCGGATCAGCCTGAGCGACCTGCGGGACCTCACCGTCGCCATCAGCCGCTGCCGGAGACTCCTCGACCTCGACGCCGACCCGGTCGCCGTGGACGAGCGGCTGCGCGCCGACCCGGTGTTCGCCCCGCTGGTGGACGCCGGACCGGGGCGCCGGGTGCCGCGCACGGTCGACGAGGCGGAGTTCGCCGTACGCGGGGTGCTCGGGCAGCAGGTGTCCACGGCCGCCGCCCGCACCCACGCGGCCCGGCTGGTCACCGCGCACGGCAAGCCCCTGGACGACCCCGGGGGCGGCCTCACCCACCTCTTCCCCGACCCCGACGCGCTGGCCGCCGTGGACCCCGAGACCCTCGCGATGCCGCGCACCCGGCGCACCACCTTCACCACGCTCGTCGCCGCGCTCGCCGACGGCACGCTGAACCTGGGCGTCGAGGCCGACCGGGCCGAGACCCGCACCCGCCTGCTCGCCCTGCCCGGTTTCGGCCCCTGGACCGCCGACGTGATCGGCATGCGGGCCCTCGGCGACCCCGACGCCTTCCTCCCCACCGACCTCGGTGTCCGGCGCGCCGCCCAGACCCTGGGCCTGCCCGCCACCCCCGCCGCCCTCACCGCCCGCGCCGAGGAATGGCGCCCCTGGCGCGCCTACGCCGTGCAGTACCTGTGGGCGACCGACAGCCACCCGGTCAACTTCCTCCCGGCCTGAAGGACTTCTCTTGCGACACCACACCGTGACCGACAGCCCCTACGGGCCGCTGACCCTCGTCGCGGACGCCGACGACGCCCTGTGCGGCCTGTACATGACCGATCAGCGGCACCGCCCGGCCGAGGAGACCTTCGGCCCGCGCGACGACTCCCTGCGCGTCTTCGGCGAGACCCAGGAGCAGTTGACGGCCTACTTCGCCGGTGAGACCCGGCGGTTCACCGTCCGGCTCGGCCTGCACGGCACCCCGTTCCAGCGCCGCGTGTGGGAGCAGCTGAACGAGATCCCCTACGGGGAGACCCGGAGCTACGGCCAACTGGCCCTGGTGCTCGGCACCCCCGGCGCCTCCCGCGCGGTCGGCCTCGCCAACGGGCGCAATCCGGTCGGCATCATCGTCCCCTGCCACCGCGTCGTCGGCTCCGACGGCAGCCTCACCGGCTACGGCGGCGGCCTGGACCGCAAGCGCAGCCTCCTGGCCTTCGAACGGGGCCCGGGGCGGGCGGACGCGGGGGTGCTGTTCCAGCCGGTGCCCTGAGCCGCCGATCGCCCCGCCCACCGCGGCGACCGCGCCGAGGAGCGGCGCGGGCAGCACCCACCGGCGTCCCATGACGCGCCGCAGGCCTCATGGGACGTCCGACTCGATCGTCCCGCCGGGCAGCCCCCACCCCGCCCGGTAGTTCGGCTCGACCAGCAGCACCCGCCCCGCCGCGTCCCGGAACAGGGTCGCGGCGGCGGACAGGACGCGCGGCAGGCCCGCGATGTACGTGGCGAAGTCGTCAGAGGTGCTCATCCAGGCGGGGTAACCATGGGTGTTGATCTCACCCCTTAGGGTGGACAGCCGCGCCGACCTGTCAGGGCACGGTGAACGAGCGGAAGGGACGCGCAGTGGTGAACGGTGTGGGCCGAAGGGTGCTCGTCGCCCCGGACAAGTTCAAGGGGTCGCTGACGGCCGCCGAGGCCGCCGCGCACGTGGCGGCGGGGCTGCGGCGGGCCGTGCCGGGTGTCGAGGTCGAGACGCTGCCCGTGGCGGACGGCGGGGACGGCACGGTGGACGCGGCCCTCGCGGCCGGTTTCGAGCGCCGGGAGGCCCGGGTCGCCGGGCCGCTCGGGCATCCGGTGACCGCCGCGTTCGCGGTACGGGGGGACACCGCGGTCGTGGAGATGGCCGAGGCGAGCGGCCTGCGCCGGCTTCCGGCCGGCACCCTCGCCCCGCTCACCGCGTCCACCCACGGCACCGGGGAACTGCTCCGGGCGGCGCTGGACTCGGGCGCCCGTACCGTCGTCCTCGGCGTCGGCGGCAGCGCCACCACGGACGGCGGGACCGGGATGCTCACGGCACTCGGCGCGCGGTTCCTGGACGAGCGGGGCGAGCCGGTAGGGCCGGGCGGAGGCGGACTCGCCGACCTCGCCGAGGCCGACCTGACCGGCCTCGACCCCCGCCTCGCCTCGGTCGAGCTGATCCTGGCCGGCGACGTGGACAACCCCCTCACCGGCCCGCACGGCGCCGCCGCCGTCTACGGCCCGCAGAAGGGCGCCTCCCCGGCCGATGTGACCCTCCTCGACGACGCCCTCACGCGCCTCGCGACCGCCCTGGCACCCGGCCTCGCGGACCGGCCCGGCGCGGGCGCGGCGGGCGGCGTCGGCTACGCGGCCCTCCTCCTCGGCGCCCGCTTCCGTGCCGGGATCGAGGTCATGCTGGAGGTTCTGGGCTTCGCGGAGGCCCTGGCCCGTGCCGGCCTGGTAATCACGGGTGAGGGCGCCCTGGACGGGCAGACCCTCCACGGCAAGGCCCCGGCCGGCGTGGCCGCGGCCGCCCGCGCGGCGGGCAAGGAGGTCATCGCGGTGTGCGGCCGTCTGACCCTGTCCCCCGAGACCCTCCACAAGGCCGGTATCACGGCCGCCTACCCCCTCACGTCCCTGGAACCCGACCCCGCGACCTGCATCGCTCAGGCGGGCCCCCTGCTGGAGACCCTGGCGGCGAGCATCGCCGAGCGGCATCTGCGCGGAGCGTGAGACCGATCCTGGCGGCCGGGTTTCGCGGCGCGGCGTCTGCGCGGTGCGTGACACTGGCCGGGCATCGCAGGAGCTGCGCGCCGGGGAGGTCATGAAGAGTCCGGCGGCGTCCGCGTGGCGCCTGATGCCGACCGGCGGGCTGAAGGCCCCGCGGCAGGGAAGCCACGGGGCCCGGCCCAGGGCATGCCCGGTGCCGCGGCATCGCTGAAGCGCGTCCTGTCGACACCCCGGAGCAGGAGCGAAGGCCCCGCGCCGCCCGACCCGGACACCACGCCGAGCCGCCCCCGCACGGACGCCCCGACCGCGTGCATGGGCCCCTCGCCGTCCTGCCGGAAGACCGCACCGAGCGGCCCGCCCCGACGCCCGAGGCAAGGCGAAGGGGCCCTGGACCGGCAG
>NZ_JBHXLV010000120.1:0-20068 GCF_042721685.1 Streptomyces sp. NPDC058459
CCCGGCACGCACTCTCGCCGCACGCCCGAATCACCCGAGTACGTCCAGTACGAGGGAGATCCGGGCGCACGCCGAGAGCACGCACCAGACGCCGCGGGCTACTCCACAAAGATCCGCCGGACAGGCCCTAAGCGGTAACGTCTTGCAACCGCGCCCGCGTCGACAATGTCTGGACCGGCATGAAGATCTCTTTCCTGCTCCACAGCGCCTACCCGATCGGAGGGACGGTCTCCACGACCTTCAACCTGGCCGGGGCGCTGGCCGCACGCCACGAGGTGGAGATCGTCTCCGTGTTCCGGAACAGGGAGCGCCCCACCTTCGCGCTGGACCCGCGCGTCCGGCTGCGCCCCCTGATCGATCTGCGTGAGGAACAGGACCACCCGGCCCACCGCGAACCCGCCCGGGTCTTTCCCACGGTCGAAGGGCGGCACTCCGAGTACAGCAGGCTGAGCGACGAACGCATCGCCGGATACCTGGCCACCACGGACGCCGATGTCGTCATCGGCACCCGGCCGGGCCTGAACGTGCACATCGCCCGCCAGGCGCCCGGTCATGTGCTCCGCGTCGGCCAGGAACACCTGACCTGGGGCCACCACTCGCCCCGGCTGCGTACCGTACTGCGCCGCGCCTACCGCCGCCTCGACCTGCTCACCACGGTCACCGACGCGGACGCGCGCGCCTACCGGAGCGGCGCCTGGCTACCCGGCGTCCGCGTCGAAGCCGTGCCCAACAGCGTGCCGGACCCCGTGCTGCCGCCTTCGGACAGCTCCGGCAGACTGATCGTCGCGGCGGGCAGGCTCGTCCCGATGAAGGACTACGAAACCCTGATCCGCGCCTTCACGCACGTCGCCGCCGCCCACCCCGACTGGCGGCTGCGCATCTACGGCAGGGGCGCGGAGCGCGACCGGCTGCGTGCCCTCATCGAGAAGCTCGGTCTCAGCAACAGCGCCTTCCTGATGGGCCCGGCCGTGCCCATGGAGGCCGAGTGGGTCAAGGCATCCATCGCCGCCTCCTCCTCCGACTTCGAGCCCTTCGGCATGACCATCGTCGAGGCGATGCGCTGCGGGCTCCCCGTGGTGAGCACCGACTGCGCCCACGGACCGGGCGAGATCATTAAGGACGGCGCCGACGGACTGCTCGTACCGGTCGGCGACGCGGACGCCTTCGGCGCGGCCCTGCTGGACCTCGTCCGCGACGACGAACGCCGCCGCACCATGGGCAAGTCCGCGCTGGAGAACTCCCGCCGCTTCGCCCCCGACAAGGTCGTAGCCGACGCCGAACGCCTGCTGGCCGACGCCCTCGCGGCCAAGAAGGCCGGTGCCCGTCCCTCCGGCGACTCCCGCGCCGGACGTCTGACAGCCGCGGCGCAGAGCGCCCACGACCTCGCGTACACGGCCGCCTCTGCCGCGCGCCGCACCGTGCGCCGGTGGCAGCGATGAGCACGGCCAGTGACAAGGAGACCCCGATGATCCGCGTGACCTGTGTGGCGGACGCCGACGGCCGTCTCACCTTCGACCTGCCGCTGCCCGCGTCGGACGGCCGCCCCCACCTGCTGCTCAAGGCCAGGCCCCGCACCGGCGCGCCCGACCCCGCCGAACGCCGTCTCTCGCTCGAAGCGGCGGCCGGCGGCCGGGTCCGCGCCGTGCTGGAGCCACTGCCCGCGCTGGAGGAGGGCCGCTGGGATGCCTTCCTGGTCCGCGAACCGGACGCCGGGACCGAGCAGTTGGCCTCCGGCCCACTGGACCTGCGAGTCCTGGTCGACGGCGCCCGCGTCGACCGCCCGTCCCCGGTGGCGGTCCGCATCCCTTACCGGGCGGTGGACGGCTTCCTCGCGGTCCGCGCCTGGCTGCGCACCGCCCATGCGGAGGCCGGCCGGATCGATGTCGGCGACCGCGCCACCACGGTCGCCGCACGCCTGCACGGCGCCGCCCTCGGCGAAGGCGCCGTGGTCCGGCTGCGCGGACGGAACACCGGCGCGGAGCGCACCGTCCGCCCGGCCGCCGACGAGGACGGCCGGGACTTCCGCTTCACCGTCGAGCACGCCGAACTGACCGGCGGCGACGGCGCCGGAGTCCGCTACTGGGACGTGCACGTGCTGCCCGCCACCGGGGCGGCCCCGGTCCGGGTGGGCCGCGTCCTGGACGACGTGGCGGACCGCAAGCAGTCCTTCGCCTACCCGGCGGCACGCACCGGCGGCCGCCTCGTCCGCCCCTACTACACGGTCGACAACGACCTCTCCTTCGAGGTCAGCGACCCGTCCTGAGGTCCGGGCGCGGCAGGGTCCGGCACAGCGGTGCCGCCGGACCCCGCCGGGTCGTGAAGGCGGTCCCGGCCGCCGCGTACTCGGCCGGCCCGGTGCGCACAGCGCCGACTGCACCCGTTCGCCGCGCAGGCCGCAGCCGATCGGGAACGCGCCGGACGGACACCCCGACTCTCAGGTGTGGACGGGTAGTTCGGCCCAGATGGTCTTGCCTCGCGGCTCCCGCCGGGTGCCCCAGCGCTCGGTGAGCTGGGAGGTGATCGTGAGGCCGCGGCCGTGCTCGTCGTCGTCCTCGGCCTGCCGCAGCTGCGGTGCGGTGCTGCTGTCGTCGGTGACCTCGATGATCAGCGCCTCGTCACGGACCAGCCGGAGCTGGACCGGGCCCTCGGAGTACCGGATCGCGTTGGTGACCAGCTCGCTGACGACCAGGGTGGCGGTGAACGACAGGTCCGGCAGCTGCCAGCGGCCGAGCCGGTGATCGGTGCGCTCCCGGGCCAGGGCGACCGCCTGCGGCTCGTTCGGCAGCGACCAGGACGCCACCCTGTCGTCGCCGAGGGTGAACGTACGGGCGACCAGCAGCACACCGTCGTCGGCCGGGTGGTGCGGGGCCAGATCGTGCAGCAGGTCGTCGCAGATGTCCGGCAGCGGCCGGTCCCGGGGGCGCAACGCGCTGGAGAGGCGGGCCAGTTGGTGCCCGGAGTCCGCGCCGGCGTCCCGCAGCAGCAGCGGGTTGCACAACACCATCAGCGTGCCCGCGGGCGCGTCGAAGTACCCCTCGCGGTAGTGGGGCACCCCCCGGCCCAGCGCCGGGCCGACCGGTATCTCCGCGAACGCCACCGGCTCGTCCGGCCGGGCCACGGCGGGCGGCGGATGGCCGGCGCTGGCCACCGCGCACCGGCGCGTCACCGGGTCGTAGACCGCGTACAGACAGCACGTGCCCGCGCGCATGCTGTCCAGGGACTCGTCCGGGTTCCGCGACTGCTCCGCGTCCAGCCGGCCCACCAGGTCGTGCAGCCGCTCAAGCAGTTCCTCGGGCGGCAGGTCGAGCGAGGCCAGCGCGCCGATCGCGGCCCGCAGCCCGCCCATCGTGACGGCGGCCCGGATGCCCCGCGTGGGTGGCTCACCGACGACCAGCGCCACCCGCGCCCCGGACAGCGGGATGATGTCGAACCAGTCCACGCTGGTGCTGCTCGGCAGATAGCTGTGCGCCGTGGCCACCGCGCTGTGCCCCGGCACATGCGCCGGCCGCAGACTGAGCTGGAGGATACGGGCCACCGACCGTTCCCTGGTGTACAGGCGGGCGTTGTCCAGGCACAGCGCGGTGTGCCGGGTCAGCTCGGTGGCGAGGCGCAGATCGTCCTCCGTGAACGGCGCGTTACCCCGGCCCCGGTAGAACCGTGCCAGGCCCAGCACACCGCCCCGCGCGGCCAGCGGCACCGCCATCCTGGAGAGCGTGCAGTTCTCCCGCGCGACCTCCTGCCCCCCGGGCCGCGTGGGCCCGCTCTCCCACGTGTCGTGCGCGGTGATGAGCACCGGGCGTTCCTCGGTCAGCACCTCCTTGTACCGCGAGGTGAGCCCCGGCTCCATCACACAGCCGACCTCCACCGCCCCGTGCCCGTTCGCCGCGTGCACCGACCGGTACCCGACGCAGCGCAGCAGCAGATCGTGGCCCAGTGACCCGATGTCCGGCACGTCGCCCCGCAGCACCGCGTCCAGTACGTCGATCACCACCGTGTCGGCCAGATCGGGCACGCTGATGTCCGCCAGCTCCTGCGCCGTGCGTACCGTGTCGAGGCTGGTGCCGATCCGCGCGCTCGCCGCCCGCAGCACGCCCAGCCGGACCCGCGCCCGGTGCCGGTCGGTGGCGTCCACGACGCTGAGCGCCAGCCCCGGCCGCCCGCCGGCCGCGTCCCGCAGCCGGAACGCGGACAGTGCCAGCACCCGGTCCGGCGCGTCCGGCGTGGCCCCGCCCGCCACCTCCATGTCCCGCTGCGGCTGCCCGGTGGCCAGCACCTCGCGCAGCACGGCCGCCACCGGTTCGTGGGCCAGACCGGGCGCCCACCGCTCCAGGGGACTGCCCGGCGGGGCGTCCAGCGGCAGCCCGCCGAAGGCCCCGGCCGCGTCGTTGAAGCCCACCAGCGCCAGCGTGCCGTCGAGCACGTACAGCGGGAGCGGCGAGTCGGCGAACATCGCGTCGAGCACGGCCCTGTCCAGGTCACGGCCTTGGTCCGGAGCCCGGTGCTGGGATGTGTTCACCCCTCCAGACTGCGCCCGCGAGCCGTGTCATGTCGTGCCGACCGGGCCCCGCCCGAATGCTTCCCGCACCGTTCGTGCGCCGGGCCCGGCTGTGACGTACGCGGTGAAGTTCCACTTCGCCGGGACGATGGACGACCGCATGGGCGGCAAGGCGACCAGAAGGCCCTGAGCGCCCTGGCCGCCGCGAGCAGCGGACTTCGACCGCAAGATCTCCGACGGCACCTGCCTGGCGTGGGCCGGAGAGTCCATCGCCGCCTTCGTCCTTCGGCCTGCCCGGCACCCCGGCCGTCCGGTACGACGGGGAGAACATGCCCGTCACCGGGGTCGAGGGCGAAGTGGACACCGACGCGCGGAAGTTCCTCGCCGTGCTCAGGACGGCCTGACCGCACCGGGTGCGCGGCCCGGTCCCTGGGTAGGGCACGACCGTCCGGCCGACGCGCCGGGTGGCCGACGCGCGCGCCGGGCGCGCAGGGAGGGGACGGGGCACATGACTTCCGAGCGGGAGGCGGCCGGCGGCCGGGTGCTGGCGGTCGCGGTGGACGACGGACGGCTGTTGCAGGTGACCCACGGGGACGGCGGACCCTGGACGCTGCCCTCCGGCACCGCCGAACCGGCCGGGACACCGGGCGCGACGGCCGAGCGCGCCGTGTACGAACTCACCGGCTACCTGGTCGACGCCCCCCGGCATCGCCACGCCGTCGGCCGTCGGCCGGGGGGCCACGCCAGTCCTTCCGCCCTCTCCTCGTAGCACGGCGTCACCTAGAGTGGACTTTCCACGCCACCGCCGCATGCCGTCACAGCGGGAGCCGACCCCGCCGGGTCCGAGCCACGGCCCGGCCCACCGCCCCGACACGCCGTCCCCGCCGGGCCGGCACACACTGGCTCCGGAGGTGACGACAACCCCGGCCCGGAGCCCGAAGGAGAGGAACAGGACCATGGGACGAGTGACCGTGCGGCGTCGAGTGCTCCGCATCCGCGACGGCGTGTCCTCGCACCGCCCGGACACCCTCGCCGCCGAGGAGCCGATGGAGATCCGGGTCGGCGGCCGTCCCCTCACGGTGACCATGCGCACCCCCGGCGACGACTTCGACCTGGCGGCGGGCTTCCTGGTCAGCGAGGGCGTCGCGCACGCCGGGACCGACGTGGCCGGCATCCGCTACTGCCTGGGCGCCACGGAGGACGGCAGCAACACCTACAACGTGGTGGACGTCGTCCTTGGCCCCGGCGTGGAGGCCCCCGACGCCTCCCTGGAGCGGAACTTCTACACCACGTCCTCCTGCGGCCTGTGCGGCAAGGCCAGCCTGGACGCGGTGCGCACCACCGCCGCCTGGTCGGTCGCCGACGACGAGCTGCGCATGAGCCCGCAGACGCTGTCGACCCTGCCCGAGAAGCTGCGCGCCGCCCAGAAGGTGTTCGACAGCACCGGCGGTCTGCACGCGGCCGGGCTCTTCTCCTCCGACGGCGAACTGCTGTGCCTGCGCGAGGACGTGGGGCGTCACAACGCCGTCGACAAGGTGGTCGGACACGCCCTGCGCTCCGGACTGCTGCCGCTGCGCGGCTGTGTGCTGATGGTCAGCGGCCGCGCCTCGTTCGAGCTGGTGCAGAAGGCGGTCATGTCCGGCATTCCGATGCTCGCAGCCGTCTCCGCTCCGTCCTCGCTCGCGGCGGACCTCGCCGCCGAGAGCGGCCTGACCCTGGTCGGCTTCCTGCGCGGCGACTCGATGAACGTCTACACCGGCGCCGAACGCCTGGAGCCGCAGCCCGTCGCCTGACGGCCTCCGCCCCGGTGGCCGCGCCTCCTGGTGCTACGCGAGCGGAAGCGCGTCGTCACCGGGCCCACCGGCACCGTCCGGTCCGGCTTCACCAGCGGCACGCGCGGGGGTGGGGCAGGCGTCGGTAGCCTGCCGGCCAGGCCGTCGTGCGCGCAGCTGATCCGTGAAGGCCGCGGGCCCCATGCCTTCTTCGGGCGCGGCCCGTGCGGGTGAGTTCTGGCGCCGGGCCGTGACCGAAGGGGTCAGTGGGTCACGGGGTGGTGGGGGCGAGCAGCCGGTCGAGCAGATGGCGGAGTGTCGCGGCGTCCTCCTTGCCCAGTGCCAGCTCGATCTTCTCCTGGGCCGCCTCCCAGCCGGGGTAGCCCCGCTCTATGCGTGCCGCACCCGCCGGGGTGACGCCCACCCGTTTCGACCGCCGGTCCCGGGGATCGATGCTGGTGGCCACCAGACCCTGGCGCTCCAGGGGGCGCAGCGTGTGGCCGAGCGTGGCACGGTCCATGGTCAGCAGCTCCGCGGCTTGGCCGAACGAGCATGGCCCGAAGTCGCGCAGGGCGATCAGCAGCGCGTACTGCGTCGACTTCAGCCCGGATGCCTCGATCTGCTCCTCGTACAGCCGTGACAGGTACCTCGAAGCCCGTCTCACTCGTATGCAGTGACACGTGGCCCACTGCGACTTGTTGCTCTCGTCCTCGCTCATCATCCGATCCTCTCTCCGGAGGTTGTAAGTTACTTTGATATGCCCGTATCTTCAAGCGGGTGGGAAGCGTTCCCATGCGACGATGTGGCAGGAGTGATGATGGGCACTTTGCTCGATGACGTGGTCGAGGCCGCGGGCGGCCGTGACCGCTGGACCGCGACGCGGTCGGTCTCGGCGGACGCGGTGAGTGGCGGCGAGCTGCTCGACCGCAAGGCGCCTCAGGACCCGCAGACGCGCAGGATCACGGCGTCGGCACATGAACAGCGCGCCCTGACCGTTCCGGCCGGCGGGCCGGACCGCCGGGTGAACTTCCATTCGGACCGAGTGGCGATCGAGGACCTGGAAGGCCGCTTCGTCGCCGACCAGTACGGCGTTGAGGAGACCTTCGAGGGACACACCCTCGACACTCCGTGGACACCGTTCCAGCGAGCCCACTTCGGCGGGTACGCGATGTGGAACTATCTGACCACGCCGTTCACGCTGACGTTTCCGGGTGTGCAGACATGGGAGATCGAACCGCTGGAGGAGGAGGGGGAGACCTGGCGCGGGCTGCGCGCGGTGATGCCGTCGCGCTTCGTGACCCACAGCAGGGCCCAGGAGTTCTACTTCGGCCCGGACCTGCTGTTGCGTCGCCACGACTACACCGTCGACATCGCCGGCGGCTTCCGTGCCGCGAACTACGCCTCGGAGCACGTCGAGGTCGACGGGCTCATCATTCCCGGCAAACGCCGCGCGTACATGTGCGACAAGAACTACCGGGTCCTGCGAGACCGCCTCATGATCTGGATCGACTTCTCGGACTTCTCCACCGACTGATCACCGGGAGCCCAGCGGTCGCACGGAAGGCGGCCGGCCATTTCCCGGGGAGCCGGCCGTTCTCGCGTGTACGGCGCTCTCAGGAACGGAACCGGGGTCTCGACGGAGCGCCGGGTGGCCGCCCGGGATTCTGGCAGCCGGAGCGGCAGGACGCCGTAGGAGAGATCGGCTTGCAACGCCTCGAAGAATCGCGTTTGCGCGAGGAGTGTGCACATGACGCTCGGCACCGTCAGCAGGGCCCCGGCAAATGGGTGAGGGAAGCCCGGAAAACCCTTGGGGGGACTGATTTCCCCGGGTTGCGAGGCCCCTGACATCGCGGTTCAGTGAAAATCTGATCCGTCGCTGACCAGGAGCTGCCATGTCGATGTCGTTCGGCTCACCGTTCGGTTCCTCCGACCCGTTCAGTGACCTGCTGAACCGGTTCCTCGGCATGTCACCCGCGTCATCGCCCCCCGCCGTGCAGCGAGTTCCGATCGGTCGGCTGCTGACGGAATCCTCCCAGGAACTGCTCAACCTGGCCGCGCGGAGGGCTGAGGAGGACGGTACCTCCGATCTCGACACCCAGCACCTGCTGTGGGCCGCGACCAAGGTCGAGCCCAGCCGTCGCATCCTCGCGCGGGCCGGAGTCGACCCCGACAAGCTCGCCCAGACGATCAGCGAGGTGCTGCCCGGCGAGTCCGGCACCCCGTCCGCCGAGCCGGGCCTCACCCCGGCCGCCAAGCGCACCCTCGCCGACGCGTTCGCGCAGTCCCAGGCGGCGGGCAACTCCTACATAGGCCCGGAGCACATCCTCGCCGCGCTGCTGGACGACGCCGACTCGGGCGCCGGACGGCTGCTGTCCTCCGAGGGCGTCGACGGCAGGAAGCTGGCCTCCCGCACCGAGCAGGCCCCCCGTCACGACCAGGGCCGCAGCGCCGGCGGACCCGGCAGCACCCTGGACGAGTTCGGCCGCGACCTCACCGAGGAGGCCAAGCAGGGCAAGCTCGACCCGGTGGTCGGACGGGCCGACGAGATCGAGCAGACGGTCGAGATCCTCTCCCGCCGCTCCAAGAACAACCCGGTCCTCATCGGCGAGCCCGGCGTCGGCAAGACCGCCATCGTGGAGGGCCTGGCCCAGCGCATCGTCACCGGAGACGTCCCCGAGACGCTGAAGGACAAGCGGGTCGTCGCCCTCGACATGTCCGGCCTGGTGGCCGGCGCCCAGTACCGCGGCCAGTTCGAGGAGCGCCTGAAGAAGGTCATCGAGGACGTCCAGGCGTCCGAGGGCGAGACCATCCTCTTCATCGACGAACTGCACACCGTCGTCGGCGCCGGCGCTACCGGCGAGGGCTCGATGGACGCGGGCAACATCCTCAAGCCCGCCCTCGCGCGCGGCGAGCTGCACGTGGCGGGCGCGACCACCATCGACGAGTACCGCAAGTACGTCGAGAAGGACGCCGCTCTCGAACGCCGCTTCCAGCCCGTGATGGTGCCCGAGCCGAGCGTGGCGGAGACCGTGCTGATCCTGGAGGGGCTGCGCGACGCCTACGAGGCCCACCACCAGGTCCGCTTCGAGAAGTCGGCGCTCGAAGCCTGCGCCGGACTCTCCGACCGGTATATCGCCGACCGCTTCCTCCCCGACAAGGCCATCGACCTGATGGACCAGGCCGGTGCGCGGGTGCGGCTGCGCGGCGCGGCCCGCTCCACCGAGGTCGTCGCCCGCGAGGACAGGCTCGCCAAGCTCCGGCGCGAACTGGACGAGGCCGTGTCGGGCCAGGACTACGAGAAGGCGAACCAGCTCAAGGGCAAGATCGCCGAGGTCGAGTCCGAGGTCGCCGGGATCGAGGAGCGCCGCGAGGGTGTCATCACCGTAACCCCCAGCGACATCGCGGACATCGTCTCCCGCCGCACCGGCATCCCCGTCTCGCAGCTCACCGCCAGCGAGAAGGAGCGGCTGCTCAACCTGGAGGACGAGATGCACGCCCGTATCGTCGGGCAGAACGAGGCCGTCACCGCCGTCTCCCAGGCCGTGCGCCGCAACCGCGCCGGAATGGGCGACCCCGACCGCCCGGTGGGCTCCTTCCTCTTCCTCGGCCCCACCGGTGTCGGCAAGACCGAACTCGCCAAGGCCCTCGCCGAGCTGCTGTTCGGCGACGAGGACCGCATGATCCGCTTCGACATGAGCGAGTTCCAGGAGAAGCACACCGTCTCCCGCCTGGTCGGCGCCCCTCCCGGCTACGTCGGCTACGAGGAGGCCGGGCAGCTCACCGAGAAGGTCCGCCGCCAGCCGTACAGCGTGATCCTGTTCGACGAGATCGAGAAGGCGCACCCGGACGTGTTCAGCACGCTGCTCCAGATCCTGGACGACGGCCGGCTGACCGACGGCCAGGGCCGCACCGTCGACTTCCGGCACACCGTCATCATCATGACGTCGAACATCGGCGCCCAGCTGATCCTGGCGCACCAGGGCGATGTGTCCGAGATCAAGGACGAGCTGCTGGAGGAGCTGCGCGGGCGGTTCCTGCCGGAGTTCCTGAACCGGATCGACGACATCATCATCTTCCACAGCCTCACCGAGGACGACCTCTCCCGGATCGTCGACCATCTGCTGGCGCAGACCCGGCGCCGGGTGGAGTCGCAGGGACTGCACCTGGAGGTCACCGAGGCGGCCAAGAAGCTGCTGATCGCCCACGGCCACCAGCCGGAGTTCGGTGCCCGGCCGCTGCGCCGGACGATCCAGTCCGAGCTGGACAACCGCATCGCCGAGCTGCTGCTCAGCGGCCAGACCGAGCCGGGGGACACGATCGTCGCCGACGTCAAGGCCGACTCGCTGCACGTCACCGTGCGCGCCCCGGACGACGAGAAGGCCGAGTCCAAGGACGCGGACGCGGGGGACACGGATGCCGAGGACGCCGGCGGCAAGGGCGCCGACGCGAAGAAGGACTGACGGCGGCAAGGAGAACACCATGGCGCACCATCACAAGTCCAACAAGGATGTCGAGGGCGACCCCGACCGCGGGCACGGCCGCGGCCTGCCGCGCCGACCGGACGAGCCGCAACTGCAGGAACGCGCCCAGGAGGACCGGCGCGATGCCGGCCTCCCTGTCCGGGAACAGGAGAGCCCCGAGCGGGCCTATCAGCAGGAGCGCGCCGAGATCGACCGCCAGGCGGACCGGGGCGAGGTGGAGACGGGGGATGTGACGCGCCGGCAGCGCGAGGAGGAGGACCCCTTCCCGCCGTCCCACTACGACGGCTGACCCCGCCTGCGACGACGACCTGGGCGGACCGGACGCGAGGCCGGTCGGCCCGGGTCCCTTGCCGTGCTCTGCGTGCTCTCAGCCCTCGTCGCCGGGCGTACCCAGGGAGACGACGACCGCGGTGGCCTCACCGTCGGGGGCGTCGTAGCTGACGGTGTCGCCGGGGACGCGCCCGAGGAGCGCGCGGCCCAGCGGACTGTCCGACGTGACGAGCTTCGGGTCGCGGGCGTCGGCGATCTCGCCGACGTGCAGCGTCTGGGTGGTGTCGTCCGCGAACCGTACGGTGACCGTCGTGCCCACCCCGACCACGTCGGTGGGCACCGGGCCCGTGATGTCTGCCTGGCGCAGCCGGTCCTTCACCCGGTCGATGCGCTCGTCCAGGCGGTTCAGCTGGTCGGCCCGCTGGATCTCGTCGGCCTGGTCGGCATGGTCACCGACCTCGTCGGAGTCCTTCAGCGTCGCGGCGACCGTCTCGCGCTCGGCGTGCAGTTCGGACAGTTCCTGCTCGAGCGCGCCGCGGGCTTCGGTGTTGATCGGCTCGGGGTCACCGGTCATTCCTGCTCCAGTGCTACAGGCGGAAGTGCTGGACATCAGCACCCTAGTTGCGCTCCAGCGCCCCATCCAGTCGCGGCGGCGGCGCGCCGTGGGGGAGCGGTGTCACGGCACCCAGGGCGGCTGCCAGGGCGCGCTGCCCGCCACCAGGGCGTCGGCCTGGGATGGGCCCCAGGAGTCGGGCGGGTAGGGGTGGACCGGCGAGGGATAAGTGAGGAGGGGCTGGATGACGCGCCAGCACTCCTCCACCGCCCGTAGCGGCGCGAAGTACCTGTCGTCGCCGGTCAGTGCCGCGTACAGCAGACGCTCGTACGGGGCCAGTGGCCGGCCGAGTTCGCGGGCGAAGACGGTGTCCAGCGGGACCAGCCGCCAGGCGGACGCCTCGTCCAGCGCCGAGAGCTGGAGCCGCATCCCGGCCTCGGGGTCGATACGCAGCACGATCTGGTTCCCGGCGACCCGGCCGGGGCCGGGCAGGAAGCCGAGCCGGGGCGGCTCGCGCAGGATCAGCCGCACCTCGGTCACCCGCACCGGAAGCCGCTTGCCGGCACGGATGAACACCGGCACTCCGGCCCACCGCCAGTTGTTGATCTCCAGCCGGAGCGCCGCGTAGGTCTCCGTGGCCGACTCCGGTGCCACGCCCGGGAGTTGCCGGTAGCCGGGGTACTGACCGCGCACGTACTCGTGCGGGTCGGCCGCCGGCATGGCACGCAGCACCTCGATCCGCTTGTCCCACAGATCCGTCGCGCTCGGGCCGACCGGCGGGTCCATCGCCACCAGGGCCAGCACCAGCAGCAGATGATTCTGGATCACATCGCGCAGCGCGCCCACACCGTCGTAGAAGGCGCCGCGGCCCTCGACGCCGAACTCCTCGGCCATCGTGATCTGGATGGCCACCACGCTGTCCCGGTGCCACAGTTCGGCAAGCGCGGAGTTGCCGAACCGCAGGTACTCCAGCTCGATGACGGGTTCCTTGCCCAGGAAGTGGTCGACCCGGAGGATCTGGTTCTCGTCCAGCACCGCCGTCAGCCTGCCGTCCAGCGCGCGGGCCGAGGCCAGGTCGTGCCCGAACGGCTTCTCCAGCGCCACCCGTGCCTGCCCCAGCAGCCGGGCGGCCGCCAGCTGCTCCACGATCGGCGCGAACAGGGAGGGCGGGGTCTCCAGATAGAACAGCGGACGACGCCGCTCCCCCAGTTCCTGGGCGAGCCGCGCATAGGTCTCGGGCGCGGCGAGGTCTCCGGACACATAGGTCAGCCGCGCGGCCAACCGGTCGAACACCGCCGCGTCGACCGACCCCTCCGCCTCCTCCACCGACTCACGCGCCAGCCGGGCCAGCTCCCCGTCGCTCAGCTCCCGCCGGCCGACGCCGATCACCGGGCAGTCGAGCAGCCCCCTGCCGGCCAGCTTGTACAGCGCGGGAAACGTCATCTTCCGTGCGAGATCCCCGGTCACCCCGAAGATGACCAGAGCGTCGGCTTCCCAGGTTCCGGCCATCGGCTGATGCTCCTCACGCCTGCGGCGGGCGCCCGCGGGGACGGGCTCCCTCTTCTGTGTGTCCCGTAATCGTCCGCGCCCCGGACCCGGCGCGCGACTCGGGGCGGGCGCCCCCGGCGGCTGTGCCTGACCGGCATTCCGGCATGTATGGTGTCGGGCACGCGGGGCACGTGATCACCCGTCCCGCGCCGAACGTGTCCGACCACGCCAGAAGGAGGCTCGCATGTCCTCGAAGCGACGCCGGAAGAAGAAGGCCCGCCGCAAGAACGGCGCCAACCACGGCAGCCGGCCCCAGTCCTGAGACGACGGCCGCACCGGGCCCGGTCCCCTCACCCCGAGGCGACCGGGCCCGGCCCTTTTCCCGGCTGCTCAGCTCCGGCCGCGGTCCCCTGCCCGGAAGGACGCCCGCACCCACGCGGCGCCATCTCCCTCGTACGGACCAACCATCCCGGCAGTCGAGCGCGTCTGCCTCGACCCGACGCCCCCGCGTACGAGCCCGCCGCGCCTCCCCGAGTAGCGGGCGGTCAGGCCGGGCGGGGCACCATCCGGTGCAGGCCCCGGCGGTCGTAGTAGCGGGTCGCCGCGAAGCCGAACGCCAGGCCCACCACGAAGCCGACCGCGATCATCACCCAGCCGCGCCGCAGCCCGGCGTCGGCGCGCGCGTCGAAGTACAGGATCGCCCGCACCCCGGCCGCCAGCTGACGCATCGGCTCGAAGGCGCCGAGGAACCGGTAGAAGCCCGGCACCGCCTCCAGCGGCACGGTGGCGCCCGAGGACGGCAGCGCGAACGCGATGAAGACGAACATCGACACCAACTGCCCCAGACTGCCGAAGGCCGCGTTGATCGCCTGCACCCCGAGCCCCACCGTCAGCACCGCGCAGTACGAGAACACCCACAGCAGACCCGGGTGCGGGGCGTCCATGCCGAGCACGCCGATCGTCGCCAGCATGATCAGCGAGGTGGTGAGCAGCGCGAGCCCCGCCGTCATCGCCATCTTCACCACCAGGGTCCGGGTCCGGCTGATCCGCACCGTCGGGCGGCGCGAGTGCCACGGGCCGATCTCGGTGTCCGCGTAGCCGAGCCCGCTGTCGACGCCGTTGTGGATGATGTTGCCGCCGATGAAGCCGGCCAGCACCAGCAGCAGCGCGTAGTAGAAGGCGCTCAGTCCCAGACCGCTGTGGGCGCCGATCGGATGGCCGACCTCGGTGCGTACCTCCACCGGGTCGGCGATCAGCACCCGGGTCGCCGCGTTCGCGCGCTTCACCCGCGGGGACGCCGACAACTGCTCGCCGACCGAGACCGACACCCGGTGCGCCGCGTCCTGGGTGATCCGGCTCGCCAGCGAGGAGGCCAGGCTGCCCACGCCGGGGTTGGTCAGCACGGTCAGCTCCGGGCGGGACCTGGCGTCCTCGGTGGTCAGCGCGCCCACGGTCGCGGTGAAGTCCGCCGGGATCACCAGCGCGCCGTACACCTCGCCCGACGCCAGCTCGTCCTGGGCCTTCGCCCGGGACATCGGGCGCCAGCGGACCCGGCCGTCCGAGGTGCCGGAGGAGAGGATGGAGCGGGCGGCCCGCGTGCCGACGTCGAGCTGCCGGCCCGGGAGGGGCTTGCCGTCGTCCAGGTTCACCAGCGCCAGCGGCATCCGGTGCAGGCTGCCCTCCGGGGTGAGGATGCCGCCCATGTACAGCAGCGACAGCACCAGCGCGACCAGGGAGCTGAGCACGGCGGGCATCAGCCACAGCTTCCACCGCCCCAGCAACCGCGAGGCGGGCACCCGGCGTCCGGAGGGGGGCGGGGGCATCCCGGAAGCCATACCACTCCAAGAGGTGCAGTCGGCGGCAACCGCCGAACGGGCGGCGGCGGGAGGCCCGTACCCCGTGTTCGGCCACCGGACCGCACCGCCTGCGGACGCAAGCCGACGATAGTTCGCGGACGCCGGAACGTCCCGCCACCACACCGCCCGGCTGCTCCGGACGGCGAACGCCGCGCGCGCGTCCGGAGCGACGGTGACGCCCCGTCCGCCCCCCGGTTCCTCAGGGGGCGTGCCGCCCCGATGGTCGCTAGCGTGTAGCCGAGTGCGGACCGCTCCGCCGACGGAAGGACCTCTCATGGGCCGACGCAAGGATCTCGGACTGCTGGCCGTACGCCTCGGTACCGGCGGTGTGCTGGCCGCTCACGGCGCGCAGAAGCTGCTCGGCTGGTTCGGCGGCGGGGGGATCGACGGCACGGGCACGTTCATGGAGTCCATCGGTTTCCGCCCCGGCAAGGCGAGTGCCATCGCGTCCGGCGCGGCGGAGCTGGGCGGGGGAGTCCTGCTCGCCGCCGGCCTCGGCACCCCCGCCGCCGGTGCCGCCGTGGCCGGCGGCATGGCCGGCGCCGTCTCCCTGCACTGGCCGAACGGTTTCTTCGCCACCGCGGGCGGCTACGAGTACCCGGCCTACCTCGGCTACATCGCCACCTGCGTCGGGGTGACCGGGCCCGGCCGCTACTCCCTGGACCGGCTTATCGGCTACCGGCTCGACCGCCCCCCGCTGGTCCTGCTCTCCTTCGTGCTGAGCGCCGCGGGCACGGCGGTCGTGGTCGCACGCCGGGAAAAAATGCTCGCGGACCAGCGGCGCGAGGAGACGCCGCCGGTCGCCCCGTGAACGGCTCGCAGCCGCGAGCCCTGGGTGAGGCGACACCGGCGCACCGGCGTGCAGAGCATGTCGGTCGAGGACTCGATGTCCGTGGTGCATGTCCATGGTGCATCTGCCGGTCAGCCTGAGGCCCCCCGCCTCCAGGCACCTCCTCGCCGAGCCCGCCACCGTCTCCGGCACGGCGCGCACCGCCCGCCAGCGCATCGGGTCAGCCGGTCGCCCGCTCCGCCGCGCCGCGCTCCACACAGAACTCGTTGCCCTCGGGGTCGTGCAGAGTCACCCACCCGGTGCCGTCCGGCCGGCGGTGGTCACCCTGCTGATCGGCGCCGAGCAGGAGCAGGCGCTCGACTTCCTCGTCCCTGGTGCGGTCCTGGGGCTGTAGATCCAGATGCACACGGTTCTTCAGCGTCTTGCGGTCGTCGGACCTGACGAACAGCAAGGTGGCGGCCGCAGCCGTCACCGAAGCCTCCGGATCCCCCGGAAAGTCGTCGTCAGCGAGGTGGCCTCCCAGGGCCTCCGCCCAAAAGACGGCCAGCGCGTAGGGGTCGGCGGAGTCGATGGTGACATGGCGGATCAGGGAACTCATGCCGGCACCCGATCATGAAAAATGCCCGCCGTCCAGAGGTTTTCAGCCCCCCGCACGGCAAGGATGCGAGACGGAGAATCAGGTCCGTCCAGCCACTGAGGGCGAAGGTGCGAGCCCGCCCAGCCGCCCGGCGTCGGCCGGGACCGTTCCGATCCGTGGCTGACCGCTCAGAGCACCGAGTGACTCCGGGACTCGGTGCTCTGAGGCCGCGGACCGAACCGTCACCCGTCTCCGCCGGTTTCCACCAGCACGTTTCGGGTGGTCAGTGTGCGAGCAGCTCCAGTGTGTCGATCACCCGGTTCGAGAAGCCCCACTCGTTGTCGTACCAGGCGACCACCTTGACGTGGCGGCCGTCGACGCGGGTGAGGGCGGAGTCGAAGATGGAGGAGGCCGGGTTGCCGACGATGTCGGAGGAGACCAGGGGGTCTTCGGAGTACTCCAGGACACCGGCGAGCGGGCCCTCGGCGGCCGTGCGGTAGGCGGCGAGCACCTCCTCGCGGGTGACGTCGCGGGCGACGGTGGTGTTCAGCTCGACGATCGAGCCGACCGGCACCGGGACCCGGATCGAGTCGCCCGACAGCCTGCCGTCGAGGTTCGGCAGCACCAGGCCGATCGCCTTGGCCGCGCCCGTGGTCGTCGGCACGATGTTCACACCGGCCGCGCGCGCCCGGCGGGGGTCACGGTGCGGGCCGTCCTGGAGGTTCTGCTCCTGGGTGTAGGCGTGCACGGTCGTCATGAACCCGTGCTCGATGCCCGCCAGTTCGTCCAGCACGGCGGCGAGCGGCGCCAGCGCGTTGGTCGTGCAGGAGGCGTTGGACACGATGGTGTGCAGCGCCGGGTCGTAGGTGTCGCTGTTCACGCCGTACGCCAGCGTCACATCGGCGCCGTCCGAGGGGGCGCTCACCAGCACCCGCTTCGCACCCGCGTCGAGGTGGGCACGCGCGGCCTTCGCCGAGGTGAAGCGGCCGGTGGCCTCCAGCACGATGTCGACGTCCAGCTCGGCCCAGGGCAGCTGGGCGGGCTCGCGCTCGGCGAGGACCTTGATGCGGCGGCCGTCGACCACCAGGGTGTCGCCGTCCACCTCCACCGGGCGCCCGAGCCGTCCGGCCGTCGAGTCGAAGGCCAGCAGCCGGGCCAGCCCCGCGGGTTCGGTGAGGTCGTTCACCGCGACGACCTCCAGGTCACTGTCGCGTTCGAGCAGAGCCCGCAGCACGTTGCGTCCGATGCGGCCGAATCCGTTGATGGCGATGCGCGTCATGAATGGTGTCCCTTCCGTTCGCCATCAGGTTCGCTGGCGGGAGCCGTGCGCGGCAGTGGCAGGAGCGCCATGGTTCACAAGGATCGCGCCACAGGGATCGCGCCACAGGGATCGCGCCACAGGGATCGCGCCAGAGCTACTCGCCCCGGGCGAACGTCCGCCGGTAGTCGCTCGGCGTGGTCCCAAGGACGCGCTGGAAGTGCAGCCGGAGGTTGGTGCCGGTGCCCAGCCCCACCTCGTCGGCGATCTGCTCCACGCTCCGCTCCGAACGCTCCAGCAGCTCGCGCGCCAGGTCGACCCGTGCCCGCGTCACCCACTGCATCGGCGTGTACCCGGTGTCCTCCGCGAACCGCCGGGAGAACGTACGCGGCGACACCGCCGCGTGCCGGGCCAGCGACTGGAGGCTCAGCGGTTCACCGAGCCGGTGCAGCGCCCACTCCCGGGTCGCGGCGAACCGCTCGCCCAGCGGCTCGGGCACGCTGCGCGGCACGTACTGCGCCTGACCCCCGCTGCGGTAGGGCGCCGCGACCAGCCGCCGGGCCGCGTGGTTGGAGGCGGCCACCCCCAGCTCGGCGCGCAGCATGTGCAGGCACAGGTCGATGCCGGAGGCCGCGCCGGCCGACGTGAGCACGCTGCCCTCGTCCACGAACAGCACGTTCTCGTCCACCCGGACCAGCGGGTACCGGGCCGCCAGGGCCCGCGCGTAGTGCCAGTGCGTGGTGGCCCGCCTGCCGTCCAGCAGACCGGTGGCCGCCAGCGCGAACGCGCCCGTGGAGATCGCCGCCAGCCGGGCGCCCCGCTCGTGCGCGTCGACCAGCGCTGCCACCACCGGCTCCGGCGGGTCCTCCCGGTCCGGGAACCGGTAGCCGGGCACGAACACCACGTCCGCCCACACCAGCGCCTCCAGGCCGTGCGCCACGTGGTACGACAGGCCGTCCCCGCCCGTCACCAGCCCCGGCGCCGCCCCGCACACCCGTACCTCGTACGGCATGCTCGCGCGGGCCGTGAAGACCTGGGCCGGGATACCCACGTCGAGCGGCTTGGCGCCCTCCAGGACGAGAACGGCGACACGGCGGCGGCGGGAAGAGGGCACGGTCAGCAGCGTACGGCGAGCCGTCGCGGGACCGGATTCCCTCCTCCCTCGTACCACCCTGCCGGCCCACGGTGAGCGGGGCCGGCCACCGCCGCTCCGGCCGACGACGCCGAGGACTGGACGGACTGACGCCCGCTCACTCTCCGCCGTGCTCCTGGGAGAGAGGAAGATCACCCATGGTGACGTGGTCTTGGCCGACCACGTCACACGCGGTACCGTCGGGGCGATATCGACGACGGCGAGACGGAAGCCGGTGAGAAACCGGCACGGTCGCGCCACTGTGTGCGCGGTTCCCGCGAGGGGCCGCGCGAGTCAGACCCGTGGCCGTCGTCCTGTGCTCCACCGAGATGGGACGCGAACTCCCAGAGGAGGTACTGCCATGGCGCAGACCGTCGCCCAGCCGACCGCCGGAAACCCCGCCGCCCCCGCCACGCTGCCGCTGAAGGAGATAGCGCCCTGGGCGGTGTTCTTCGGCGTCCTCATGCTGGTCCTGCTGTACTTCGTCGGCGCCGAGCAGGGCGCCACCTCCGTGTTCAACGGCACGGACGTCCACGAGTGGGTGCACGACGCCCGCCACCTGCTCGGCTTCCCCTGCCACTGACGCGAGGGACGCCGCACCCGCCATGAACTCCGCAACAGTCAGAAACCTCCTCGTGCGGGGCATGCTCGCCGGCCTCGCCGCCGGAGTGCTCGCCCTGGTCGCCGCGTACCTCCTCGGCGAGCCCAGCGTGGACAGCGCCATCAGCTTCGAGGGGCACCACTCCCACGAGCACGAGGTGGAGGTCGTCTCCCGCTCGCTCCAGTCCACCGCCGGCCTCGCCACCGGTGTCCTCGTCTACGGGGTCGCCTTCGGCGGTATCGCCGCGCTCGCCTACTGCTTCGCGCTCGGCCGCGTCGGCCGCTTCGGCCCCCGCGCCACCGCGCTGCTGCTGTCCGGCACCGCGCTGCTCGCCGTGTACGTCGTGCCGTTCCTGAAGTACCCGGCCAACCCGCCCTCGGTCGGCGACCCGGACACCATCGGCAAGCGCACCACGCTGTACTTCCTGATGATGGTGCTCAGCGTGCTCCTGGCGGTCGGTGCCACCCTGCTCGGCAAGCGGCTCGCCCCGCGCCTGGGCAACTGGTACGCGACCCTCGTGGCCGTGGCCGCCTTCGCGCTGGTGACCGGCCTGGCATACGCCTTCCTGCCGGTCGTCAACGAGGTGCCGGAACACTTCCCGGCCGCCCTGCTGTGGCGCTTCCGGCTGGCCGCGCTGGCCATCCAGACGGTGCTGTGGGCCGGATTCGGCCTGATCTTCGGCGAGTTGGCCGAACGGCTGCTGAACCCCCGCCCCACGGCGGTACGCAACTCGGGCCGGGCGGTCGCCGCCTCCCGGTGAGCCCGACATGACGACGGGAAGCTGCCCCCGGAGAC